>NZ_JAGXJL010000080.1:0-34214 GCF_019091475.1 Streptomyces sp. GbtcB6
CCCTCGCACAGCATGACGATGAGGGCAAGGCAGGCGAGGATCCCGATGCGCCCGGGAGTGCTGCGTGGCTTCGCGGCGCGGACGTCTGGGACGACCTGCACCCGACGGCCGGGCAGCAACGCGAGCTGTACGACTGGCTGCTCGCGCACGGCGAGAATGTGCTGACCGGGGACTCCTTCTTCCACCTCTCCGCCTACGGTCAGGCGCTCCCCGGCCTGAACCTGTGCGGTGCCGGGCGGGTCGTCTGTCTGATCGACCCGGTCGGCGACGTGTACGCCTGCCCGTTCGCCATCCACGAGGAGTTCCTCGCCGGCAACGTCCGCGAGACGGGCGGCTTCGGCGGAGTGTGGCGGGACTCCGAGCTGTTCCGGCGGCTGCGTGCCCCGCAGCACGGCGGAGCCTGCGCCTCCTGCGCGTTCTACGACACCTGCAAGGGCGGGTGCATGGCCGCGAAGTTCTTCACCGGCCTTCCGCTGGACGGCCCCGATCCCGAGTGCGTGCAGGGACACGGCGAGCAGCGGCTCGCGGGGGGCCGGGGCGGCCGCCCCCGCCCGTCCGCGGACCATTCCCGGCGTCCGCGGCCGGTGGACCTCGTCCTCACCCGCCGCGAGGACCCGGCCCGGCCGCCGGTGAGCGACTGCGCCCAGGACCCGCTGGCCGGGCTCCGACTGACCTGAGGACCCGATCTCCGAGGAGTGGCAGATGCGACGCCGGAACCCCTGGTTCGAATCGGTCGCCGAGGCACAGCGACGGGCCGAGAAGAGACTGCCGAGCACGGTCTACGGCGCGCTCGTCGCGGGCTCGGAGCGCGGGCGGACGATCGACGCCAACATCGCGGCCTTCGCCGAACTGGGCTTCGCCCCGCGGCTCGTGGGCCACCACGCGGAGCGCGATCTGTCCACGACCGTGCTGGGCGTACCGACGGCCCTTCCCGTGCTCATCTCACCGACCGGCGTGCAGGCGGTGGACCCGGAAGGGGAGGTGGCCGTGGCACGCGCCGCGGCCGGGCGGGGCGTCATCATGGGCCTGAGCTCGTTCGCGAGCAGACCGGTGGAAGAGGTCACCGCCGCCAACCCGGACACCTTCTTCCAGCTGTACTGGAGCGGTACCCGGGACACCATGGTGCAGCGCATGGACCGGGCCAGGGCGGCCGGCGCCAAGGCGCTGATCGTCACCCTCGACTGGTCCTTCTCCCACGGACGCGACTGGGGGAGTCCGGCCATCCCGGACCGCATCGACTGGAGAACCGCGCTGCGCCTCACGCCCGACGTCCTGCCCCGCCCGGGCTGGCTGTGGAGGTATGCGAGGTCCGGCCGTGTCCCCGACCTCACGGTGCCCAACCTGCGGCCACCGGGCGGCGACGCCCCCACGTTCTTCGGCGCCTACGGCGAATGGATGCAGACCACGCCGCCGACCTGGGAGGACGTCAGGTGGCTGCGGGAGGAGTGGGGCGGACCGTTCCTCCTGAAGGGCGTGACCCGGCTGGACGACGCCAAACGGGCCGTCGACGCCGGAGTGTCGGGACTGTCGGTGTCCAACCACGGCGGGAACAACCTGGACACCACCCCTGCCGTCATCCGGGTCCTGCCCTCCATCGCGGCAGCGGTCGGCCACCAGGTGGAGGTCCTCCTCGACGGCGGCGTACGGCGCGGCGGGGACGTGGCGAAGGCGCTCGCCCTCGGCGCCCGTGCCGTGCTGATCGGCCGTGCCTACCTCTGGGGCCTCGCGGCGAACGGACAGGCCGGCGTCGAGAACGTGCTGGACA
The DNA here is from genome assembly GCF_019091475.1 of Streptomyces sp. GbtcB6. NCBI lineage: Bacteria > Bacillati > Actinomycetota > Actinomycetes > Kitasatosporales > Streptomycetaceae > Streptomyces > Streptomyces sp. GbtcB6. Next base: position 1,766 of record NZ_JAGXJL010000080.1, read on the forward strand.
TCCTGCGCGGCGGGCTCGACTCGGCCGTGCTGGGCCTCGGACACTCCCGCGTCGACAAGCTGGGGCCCGGGGATCTGGTGATACCACCGGGTTTCCCGCTGACCCTGGGCGGCGGGGACCTCCCGGTGCCGCCCGAGGCCGTCCCGGCCCACGTCGAGTCACCGGTCGCCTGAGCATGCCGGCGGACACCGGGGTGCGAGATCTCTCGGACGCCGTCTGGCCGGCCGTACCGTCCGGTGCGCTCGTCCTGGTTCCGGTCGGGTCCACCGAACAGCACGGCCCGCACCTGCCGCTGGACACCGACACCGTGGTCGCCCACGCGGTCGCCCGGCGGACGGCCGACGCCCTCGCCGGCGGACCGTACCGCCAACCGCTGGTGGCACCGCCGCTCGCGTACGGCGCCAGCGGCGAACACGCGGACTTCCCGGGCACCGTCTCGATCGGGCACGAGGCGCTGCACGCGGTGATCGTGGAGCTGGCGCGCTCGCTGTTCCTGTGGGCGGGCCGCGTGGTGTTCGTCAACGGCCACGGCGGCAATACGGCCACCCTCGGCACGGCCGTCGGTCTGCTGCGTGCCGAGGGCCACGACGCCGCCTGGACCTGCTGCGAGGTAGCGGGCGGCGACGCGCACGCCGGCCGGGCGGAGACCGCACTGCTGCTGTACCTGACACCCGACCGGGTATGCCTCGACGACGCCGTCGCCGGTGACACGCGGCCGCTTTCCGTCCTCCTGCCGGAGCTGATGGCCCGGGGTGTCCGCGCGGTCTCCTCCTCCGGTGTGCTCGGCGATCCCGCCGGTGCATCGGCCGAGGAGGGCCGTCGGGCGATGGCGGCGATGGTGTCCGCGACCGTCGGCCGGATCAGCGCGTGGACCTGCGACGACCGGGGCCTTCTCGGCGATCCGACCCGCCCGGAGGCGGTAGACCCATGACACTTCCCATCGGTTTCGTGGTCGAACTGGACCGGCACACCCGGGTCGTCGACGGGGGCAGGGCTCTCCTCGGCGGGTTCCCGACCCGGCTGCTACGGCTGACACCGCGGGCCCGGCGGCTCCTCGTGGGCCGGACCATCCCCGTACGGGACACGGCGAGCGCGTTCCTCGCGGACCGGCTGCTGGCGTGCGGCATGGCCCACCCCATGGCCGCATCGCTGGCGGAACCCCCGGACCCCCGCTGCACGGTCGTGATCCCGGTCCGCGACCGCCCGCGCCAACTGGACCGGCTGCTGCGGAGCATCGGCACGGACCATCCGGTGGTCGTGGTGGACGACGCCTCACGCCGCCCGGCGGCCGTGGCCACCGTCGCCGCCCGGCACGGCGCCCGGCTGGTCGCCCTGACCGCGAACGTCGGGCCCGCCGGCGCCCGCAACGCCGGGCTCCGGCTCGTCACCACCCCGTATGTCGTCTTCGCCGACTCGGACATCGTGCTCGACGCCGACACGGTCCCGACCCTGCTACGGCACTTCGCCGATCCCCGGGTCGCCATGGCCGTACCACGCATCACCGGTCTGCCCGACGCCGCCACGACCTGGATCGAGCGGTACGAGAACGGCCGGTCCTCCCTCGACCTCGGCGCACATCCGGCGCCTGTGCGCCCCGGTACACCCGTGTCCTGGGCGTCCTCGGCCTGCGTGGTGGCGCGGGTGGACCTGCTGGGGGAGGGCTTCGACGACGGCATGCGGGTCGGGGAGGACGTCGACCTGTGCTGGCGGCTGGTCGACGCGGGGCTGCGGGTGCGCTACGAGCCGGTGGTCCGGGCCGCACACGAGCATCGCGTGCGCGTGGGGGACTGGCTGCTGCGCAAGGCCGTGTACGGGACCGGGGCCCAGCCCCTCGCCGCCCGGCACCCGGACTTCATCGCGCCTGCCGTGTTCGCCCCGTGGAGTCTGGTGTTCGTCACCGCGCTGCTCGCCCAGCGCCGTTGGTCGGTGCCGGCCGCGGGGGCCGTCCTGGGGGTGGTCACCGTGCGCATCGCCCGCAAGCTGGACGGTACCCGGCATCCGTACCGGCTCGCCGTGCGGCTCACCGCCAACGGCGCCCTCGGCACCTTGTCGCAGGCCTCCGCGCTGGTGACCCGGCACTGGTGGCCGCTCACGGTCGTCGGCTGCACCGTGTCCCGCCGGGTGCGCAGAGCCACGGCGGTGGCGGCTCTGGCCGACGTAGCACTTGAGTACCGGCACGAACAGGTTCCCCTCGACCCCCTCCGCTACGCCGTCGCCCGCCGTCTGGACGATCTCGCCTACGGGGCCGGAGTGTGGCTCTCGGCCCTGCGGGGCCGCTCCACCGGCGCGCTGCGGCCGCGCGTCACCCGCTGACGCGAGGCCGACCCGACATTCCGTACCCTCAATTATTGACTCGACCGATCGGTACAGTTAACTTCGTAGGCAAGCCCGGGTGAGTCCTGCACGAACGACGAGGTTCGAAGAGGGGTACTGCCTGTGTTCAAGGAATTTGTCGTGTCCGGTGACTCGCACATCATCGAGCCGGTCGATCTCTTCAAGACCCGGCTGCCCAAGCACCTCCGCGAACGGGCTCTGTGGGAAGAGGAGTTCACCCTGGACGAGCCGATCGTCCCGGGCGGTCACACGGAGTTCAAGAAGCTCCACACCATCGGCTTCGACGGCTGGACCATCTCCAAGTACCGCCAGCACGGCGGGGAGACGCCGGACGGCGAGCCGGAGCACATCATCCGCGACATGGACCTCGACGGCGTCGACGCGTCGGTCATGTTCCCCAACCTCTCGCTGTTCGTCCTGTTCACCGACGACCACGAACTGTCGATGGCTCACGCGCGCGTGTGGAACGACTACATCGCCGAGCGCTATCTCCCGCACCGGGACCGCCTGCGCCCCACGGCGGCGATCCCGCTCACCCGCATCCCCGACGCGGTCGCCGAGATCGAGCGGTGCGCCCGGCTGGGGATCGGCGCGATCCTGCTGCCCGACATCCCGCCGGTGCCCTACTGGTCGCCGGAGTACGACCCGGTGTGGGCCGCGGCCCAGGCGAACGGGATGCCGGTCTTCTTCCATGTCGCCACCGGCGGGGTCAAGGTCAGGGAGAACGTCTCGGAGACCGCGGTCACGGTCCGGGGCCTGATGACCTCCATGAACATGGGCAAGGGCCAGCTGACCGACGCCATGGTGGCGAGCCGCACCATGAGCGCCGGGGGCGGCGGGGCGGCCGGTCCGCAGGGGATCATCGCCGACCTGGTGGCCGGCGGCGCCTGCGAACGCTTCCCCGACCTGCACTTCAACCTCATCGAGTACAGCGCCGGCTGGCTGGTCTCCTACATGGGGTTCATGGACAAACTCTGGAAGACCGGCACCGGCCAGGACCCCGACTGGTGGCTCGGCTTCTGGGACGACTCGCGCTCGCCGAAGGAACAGCCCGCGATGGGACGGCTGTTCGCCGTGAACAGCCGCTGGCCGCACCCGCTCAAGCCCAGCGAGTACGTCCGGCGCCAGATCCATGTGCAGTTCGCCGACGACCCCACAGCGGTCAAGGCCCGCCACATCACCGGCCTGTCGACGATCATGTGGGGCAACGACTACCCGCACGCGGAGGGCACCTTCCGCAGCAGTGCCGACTGTGTCGCCGAGAACTTCGTGGACGTCCCCGACGCCGACCGCGCGGCGATCCTGGGCGGCACGCTCGCCGGGATCGTGGGCTTCGACACGAGCCGGAAACTGGCTCCCGTCCCGCAGGGCACCTGAACCGCGACCGGGTGACGGACCGCCCTCGGAGCGACCGGGCTGCGGGGCCGGCTTTGCGGCCGGCCCCGCCCCCCGGAGAAGTCAGCCTACCCAAGTATCCCTAAAAAAGTACACTCATTAGGGCGGAAGACCGGTCTTGCTGGAGACGGGCTGATCGCGCTCGGGATCGACAGCGAGGCGCTCTGACGAACGTACGAGAGAGGAGTCGCGATGACCACGACACTCGAACCCGACGGGACCCACGACGGTGTCGCCGCCTACCACTTCGACAACCGGCTCGGCGGGCCGGTCCTCAGCCATCAGAACCGCTGGGACGAGATAGCCGCCGCGCACTCGGGCTTCCGCAGCACCGTCGCCCGCGGCCACTGGGTCGTCACGGACGGCCCGGCGGTGCAGAAGGCGCTCCAGGACTGGCGCACCTTCTCCAACAAGTCGGTGACGGCACTCGATCCGGATCCGACGTTCCTGTGGATCCCCGAGATGCTGGACCCGCCCGTGCACACCGTGTGGCGGCGGCTGCTCGGCCACTACTTCTCCCCGAAGACCGTCGCCGCCCGCGAGCCGGAGATCCGCCGGGTAGCGGGCGAACTGATCGACGCGCTGAAGGAGCGCGACGGCGCCGACGTCCTCGACGAGTTCGCGCGCCGTTTCCCGACCCTGATCTTCATGCGCCTGATGGGGCTGCCCGAGGAGGACCTGCCCACCTTCCTGGACTGGGTCCACGAACTGCTGCACCTCTCCCACAGCGAGGACCCGGACGGCAGCAGGCGGCTGGCCGCCATGCGGGCGGTGTCGGCGTACTTCGAGGAGCAGATCGCGCTACGCCGTTCGACTCCGCGCGACGACCTGCTCTCCCACGCCATGACCTGGACCGTCGACGGCACACCGATCAGCGACCGGGACATGCACGCCTTCTGCGTCCTGCTCTTCCAGGCCGGCCTGGACACGGTCCCGATCTCCATCGGCTGGGCCCTGTACCACTTCGCGACGCATCCGGAGCAGCGCCGGGAGATCCTCGCCGACCCCTCGCTCATCGCCACCGGCGTGGAGGAGACCCTCCGGGTCTACTCCTTCGTCGTCCCGGCGCGGAAGGCGACGCGGGACGTCGAGGTCGGCGGCTGTCCGGTGCGGGCGGGCGAGATGGTGATGCTCCCGCTGGCGGTCACCAACCGCGATCCCGACCGGTTCGACAACCCGAGCGAAGTGGACCTGCGTCGCAAGGCCGTCAACCACATCGCGTTCGGCTCGGGCCCCCATCGCTGCCTGGGTTCGCACCTCGCCCGCCTCGAACTCAACGTGGCGGTCGAGGAGTGGCACCGCCGCATCCCCGACTACCGGATCGCGCCCGGTCAGGATCTCTGGCAGCACGGCAACATGTACGGCATCAAGTCGCTCCGCCTGGAATGGCGTGGTTGAGGGGGCGCGCGTTCGTGGTGCCACGATTGGAGTGTCCTCATTTCGCAGCTCCGTCTCGTCCCTCCGGCGCGGTGACGCATAGACTCGGGAGCCGCGAGAGCCACCGGAGGAGTGACCCATGGCGACTGCCGTCGATCGCGAGTTCGCCGACGGCGAGACCGGTACCGGGGTCGGCAAACTCGCCGCGCAGACCGCACTGCGGATCGAGGCCACCGTGATCCGCCGGGGCTGGCCCGTCGGCGAGTCACTCGGCTCCGAAGCGGACCTGCGGGAACGCCTGGGCGTGAGCCGCGCCGTGCTGCGCGAGGCCGTCCGACTGGTCGAGCACCATCAGGTCGCGAGGATGCGGCGCGGCCCGGGCGGCGGCCTGATCGTCCGCGCCCCCGACGCCGGACCCGCGACCCGGGCCATGGTGATCTATCTTGAGTACGTCGGCACCAGCGTCACGGACCTGCTCCAGGCCCGCCGGCTGCTGGAGCCCATCGCCGCGGGACTCGCGGCCGGGCGCCTCACCGAGGACGGGATCGCCACCCTCCGCACGGCCCTCGACGACGAACTCGCCCACCTGGACGACCCGTCGGTCCACTCGCAGGAACCACTCCACCCGATGCTCGGCAAACTGTCGGGCAATCCCGTGCTGCATCTGTTCATCGACGTCCTCACCCGCCTCACCGCCCGGTACGCGCACACCTCCCGTCGGCTCTCCAGGGCGGAGACGCGCGCGGCGAAGGAGTTCTCGCACCGGGAGCATCGCGCGGTCGTCGACGCCGTGATCGCCGACGACGGTGCCCGTGCCCAGACGGAACTCACCACGCACCTGGAGTCGGTGACCGCCTGGATCGCGAAGCACCGCGTGCACCGCGGCCGGCGCGTCGAGGGGAACGTCGTCGAACCCGAACTGGTCGAGGGCCCGAGGGCCAAGCTCGCCGAGGTCGTGGCGGCCAGGATCCACGACGACATCGCCGCGCGGGGCTGGCAGATCGGGATGGTGCTCGGTTCGGAGGCGGACCTGTTGGCCAGGTACGGCGTCAGCAGGGCCGTGCTGCGCGAGGCCGTCCGGCTCCTCGAGTACCACTCGGTCGCCCGGATGCGCCGGGGTCCGGGCGGCGGGCTGATCGTCGCGGAGCCCGAGCCCCGGGCCAGTGTCGACACGATGGCGCTCTTCCTCGAGTACCAGGGCGTCACGGCCGACGACCTGCGGATCGTCCGCAACGCCATCGAGCTCGGCATCGTCGCCAGGGTGACCGCCCGGCACGCCGAGGGCGACACGGAGGTCGCCGAGCGCCTGGCGAGGGCCGTGCGGTGGACCACGGAGGGCCCGGCCGGAGAGCCCCGCAAGGCCGACCTCTTCCACTCCGAACTGGCAGCCCTGGCCGGCAACCCGGTGCTGTCGCTCTTCCTCGACATCATCACCGAGCTGTTCCGCCGGCACGCGTCCGGCCACGACCGGCCCCTGCCCGGTGACAAGGCAGCCGACGAGGTACGCCACGTCCACCAGCGCATCCTCGACGCGATCCTGCAGGGGGACGCCGGGGTGGCACGGCACCGCATGCGCCGTCACCTGGACGCGCTCATGCCCTGGTGGCACTGATCCTGCCGCCCGCCTGACCCCCGTCCCTTCGCCCGGCAAATAAGTATCCTGAATATCGAAGCAAGCCCGGTAGAGCGGAGTAGCTGAGTGAAGATCACCATCGATGCGGCGCAGTGCTCCGGGCACGCGCGCTGCGCGGCAGCGGCGCCCGGACTCTTCCGTCTCGACGACGACGGTTATGCGCTGCCCTACGACGGCGACGTCCCCGAGGACTTGGAAGACGCCGCCCGGGACGGGGAGTTGGCCTGCCCGGAACGGGCGATCACCATAGAGTGACGTCCACATGGTGACGCCGTGAACGCACGAGCCCCACGGCCTTGGGCCGTGGGGCTCGGTCATGCCCGGTCGCTCAGCCGGCCGGCTGCGGCGGCGGCGTGAAGTGGTGCCCCCAGAAAGCGCCGTCCGTGATCTCGTAGACGGGGACGGGCTCCGGCACCTTCAGGCCGTTCCAGCCGAACTCCACGGCATAGTTCTCCGGTGACCACACGTAGAACGACACCATGTGGTCGTTCGTGTGCTTGCCGAGGCTGTGCATCATCGGCACCTCGTACTTGCCGGCCCGGTCCAGGGCGCGTCCGACGTCGTCCAGCGTCGCCGCCTCGACCATGAAGTGCAGCAGGCGCCCGGGGCCCGGCATCGGGGTGACGCCGAGGGTGTGGTGCCGGGCATTGCAGCCCATGAACCAGGTCGTGCCGCCCGGCGAGCGCATGGTGTTCCGCTCGATGAAACCGAGCACGTTGACGTAGAACTCGAACGTGGTCCGTGCGTCCTCGGCGGAGACGATCGCGTGCCCGAACCCCATGTCCCCGGTGACGAACTTCGACACCAGCGGGGTGTGCACGGGCACGTGGTCGAGGACCGTGCCGTAGAAGAGCTCGACCGGGTTGCCGCCCGGGTCGTTGAACTTGACGAAGCCGGTGACCTTCCGGTCCGCCGCCTCGGCCTCGGTGCCCGGCGTCACCTTGATCCCGGCCTTCTCGACGTCCGCGACCAGGCGTTCGAGCTCGCGCTCGTCCAGGACCTCGAAGCCGATCGCCGTCATTCCGGGCTGGGCGCCCGGGGAGACGACGATACGAGCCGGGTAGTCGTCCATCCGGAAGGACAGCGACTCGGAGCCGCCGCCCTCGACCGGCATGAGCCCGAGGAAGTCGGCTCCGAAAGCCTTCCACTTCTCGATGTCGTTGGACTCGAGCCTCAAGTACCCGAGCGAATGAACTCCCATCCGACTCTCTCCTTCACGCTGGTCAGTCCAGGGCGGCCAGGGCCCCGGTTCCTCCACATGCGCGACGGTAGGCGCTTCGGTGTGCCCGCCGCCCGGGGCCGTCCCGCTGACCGGGAGAGACGGGAACGATCGACAGCGGCCGACTGGGACCGGGCCGGCACGCGAGGATCCGTCCGTTGTGCCATCCACGAGGTGTTTATTGTATCGACCGGCTATTCTATTTTTCGCTCGAGGATGCGAGGCCGCGCAACGGGAGCGAGTCATGACCGACAAGGACGTTGAGGGAACCGACCTGCGCGACGGGCGCATCGGCGAGGACCTCGTCGACGTCGGCCTCACCAGTGTCTGGGGGTCGCTGTGGGCTCGTGAGGGACTGGCCCCGCGCGATCGGAGCCTGGTCACACTGGGCATCCTCATCGCCCTGGGGGCGGAGAGCGAGCTGAAGACCCACGTCCGTGTCGCGCTGACCAACGGACTGACACGGGACGAGATCGCGGAGGTCGTCTACCACTCCAGCGGTTACACCGGTTTCCCGCGTGCGGTGGCCGCCCGTACCGCCGCTCGCGAGGCGCTGGAGGACTGACCTGGCCGGCCGTCCGCGTGGCGGAGCAGTCTCCGGCCCGCCCCCGATTTTCCCCCATCCCCCCACTTCCACCTGGAGGAAAGACCATGGCCGAGGCCGACATCAAACCCGCCCTCGACGAACGGATTTACGACTACCAGGACGACCGGGACGCCAAGTGCCCGTTCGCTCCGCCGCCCGGACTGCGCGCTCTGAACGAGAAGGCTCCTGTGACCCGCGGCCGGATCTGGGACGGCAGCACCCCCTGGCTGGTCACGGGCCACGCCGCCCAGCGCGCGATACTCTCCGACCCACGGGTGAGCTCGGACGACAAACAGCCCGGATTCCCGCTGCCCAACCGGGCGATGGCCGAGAACGTCCAGCACTATCCGCTGACCATCTTCAACGCGGACGGCGAGGACCACAGCCGCATTCGCCGCATGATGACCCGGCCGTTCACCCGACCGCGGATGGAGGCGCTGCGGCCGGAGATCCAGCGGTTCACCGACGAGCTGATCGACAAGATGCTGGCCGGTCCCAAGCCGGTGGACCTGGTGACCGCGCTGTCGCTGCCGCTGCCCTCGCTGATGATCTGCGCACTGCTCGGAGTGCCGTACGACGACCATGAGTTCTTCCAGGAGAACGCCTCCTTCGCCACCCGCAGCGACAAGACCGCCGAGGACGACCGGCGGGCCAACGAGGCGCTCGGCGGATACCTGGCGGCGCTGCTTCAGACGAAGATGGAGAACCCCGGCGACGACGTGCTCTCGGACTTCGCGGCGCGGATCAAGGACGGCGACCTCACCCTTCCCGAGGCGACCCTGCTCTCGATGATCCTGCTGATCGCCGGGCACGAGACCAGCGCCAACATGATCACGCTGGGGACCGCCCTGCTGCTCGAAAACCCCGAGCAGCTGGCCCGGTTGCGGGAGATCGACGACACGAAGGCCGTCGCGGGCGCGGTCGAGGAGATCCTGCGCTATCTGACCGTCGCCCAGTTCGGACAGCGGCGGATCGCCAATGAGGACTTCGAGTTCGAGGGCGTGCGCATCGAGGCCGGCGACGGCATCGTCGTCCCGCTGCCCGCCGGGAACTGGGACCCGACGGCGTTCCCCGAGCCGGACAAGCTCGACCTCGGCCGCAAGGCGAGCCACCACCACGCCTTCGGCTGGGGCATCCACCAGTGCCTCGGCCAGCAGCTCGCCCGCATCGAACTCCAGGTCGTCTACGGCACCCTCTACCGCCGCGTCCCGACCCTGCGCCTCGCGGTCGACCGCGACGAACTCGCTTTCCGCCCGGCCGACTCGCTCGCCTTCGGCATCAAGGAGCTGCCGGTCACCTGGTAGCGGGGGCTCCGTCCTCGCCTGGCAGTGTTGCTGCGGGCGCCCTCATGAGGCTGCTGGTCCCGCCTGTACCGGCGGGACCAGCAGCCTCATCCGCGGTATCTCACCTGAATCTCCGGCCCGTTCCGGCGGGCCGGTCAGCGCCGCGCAGCTGCCGCATCCGTGCCGTCCCCGGTCCGCCGCGCCGTCGCTACGGCCTTCGGCGCGGTGGGTTCGGGCAGGGTGCGGAACAGCAGCCAGCTCAGCACGGGCATCAGGATCAGGGGGGCCAGGGCGGTGCGCAGGGAGGTCGCGTCGGCGAGGCTGCCGATGAGGGGGCTGACCAGGCCGCCGATGCTGACGGTCAGTCCGAGGGTGACTCCGCCGGCGGTGCCGACGCGGGTGGGCAGGTAGTCCTGGCCGAGGGTGACGTGCAGGGAGAAGGGGACGTACAGGCCGGCGGAGGTCAGCGCCACGAACACGTAGAACACCGGGCCGGGGACGAACACGGTGCCCGCGACGGCGGCGATCGTGAGGAGGTAGGACCAGCGGGCCACGGTGACCCGGTCCCAGCGGTTGGCCAGGCTGCCGCCCAGCACGGAGCCCAGCGCACCACCGGCGTAGAGCACGGACAGCGCCGTCGTGCCCGCTGCCGTACCGCCGCCCGTGCGCTGCTGCGCGTAGAGCGAGATGAAGGTGCTCAGGCCGACGAAGACGATGGACCGGAAGACCACGGCCAGCGACAGCTTCACGAACGACGCCTTGTCGTCGGCGCCCACCCCGACGCCGGTGTCCGAGCCGTCGTGGGCTGCCTTCTGATGCAGTGCACGCAGGACGGGCAGGCAGAGCACGCTGCCGGCGAGGGCGGGCAGCACGAGCAGGGGTGACAGGTGAAGGCCGCCGGAGGTGACGACGGCGGTGACCATCAGCGGCGCGGCGGCGAAACCGAGGTTGCCGCCGACGGAGAACCAGCCCATCGCGCTGTGGCTGCCCTCGCTGACGAGCCGGGCGATGCGGGCGGACTCGGGATGATAGGCGGCGACCCCGACGCCGGACACCGCCACGAACACCAGCGTCAGCGGGTAGGAGCCGGTCAGGCCGCTCAGGGCGATGCCGAGTCCGCCCAGGACCGTGCTCACGGGCAGGACCCAGGGCATCGCCCAGCGGTCGGTGAGCAGACCGAACACCGGTTGGGCCACCGAGGACAGCACCGACGCGGCGAGCACGATGCCCGACACCGCCGCGTAGCTGTAGGCGCGCTCGGCGACGAAGAACGGGACGAGAGAGGCGACCGCGCCCTGGTAGATGTCCACACAGGCATGGCCGACCGACAGCAGAGTGATCGATCTGTTCCTTGACACATCACCATGCTCACGGCCGGACAACATGTCGTGCTTCCGATAAACTGCCAAGCAATGACAGAAATCCGCCACGAGTCCGTGGCGCCGACCCGTACCGAGTGGCTGGCGCCCGGAGCCGCCATCGACGCCCACCGCCACGACGACCACCAGATCGTCTACGCGGGCCGTGGCGTGCTGGCCGTGACGACCGGCACCGGGACGTGGATCGCGCCGGGCACCCGCGCCATCTGGGTACCGGCCGGCACCGTGCACGCCCACCAGGCCCACGGCGAACTCGAACTCCACCTGGTCGGCCTGCCCGCGCACGACAACCCACTCGACCTGGACCAGCCGACCGTCCTGGCGGTCGGGCCGCTCCTGCGGGAGCTGATCCTCGCCTACACCCACACCCCGCACGACGAGAGTCCCGAACGCGGGCGGCTGCGGGCCGTGCTGCTCGACCAGCTGCGGGCCTCGCCCCAGCAGCCCCTGCACCTGCCCACCCCGACCACCCCTCAGCTCAAGGCGGTCTGCGAGATCCTGCGCACCGACCCCGCCGACGACCGCACCCTGGCAGCCCTCGGCAGGGAAGTCGGCGCCAGCGACCGCACCCTCTCCCGCCTCTTCAAGGCCGACCTCGGCATGACCTTCCCGCAGTGGCGCACCCAACTGCGCCTGTACCGCGCCCTGGTCCTGCTGGCCGAGGACACCCCGGTCACCACCGTGGCCCACCTGTGCGGCTGGTCGTCCGCCAGCGCCTTCATCGACGTCTTCCGCCGCGCCTTCGGCCACACCCCGGGCACACACCAACCCCACCGGCAGACAGACTGAGCGTCACGGCGACCGGCTGCACCTCCCCGATTTACAGTGGGTTGTCCCGAAGCCAGGCCAGGACCTGGGCCGCGTGCTCGTTCGGGGGGAAGATCGGGTAGAAGGCGTGCTCGACCACGCCGTCCCGGATGATCAGGGTCAACCGCTTGTAGAGCGTCAGCCCGTTGGTCTCGAAGGTGGGCAGGTCGAGTTCCTGCGCCAGGCTCCGTGCCGGGTCGGAGAGCATCTGGAACGGCAGATGCAGCCGCTCCGCGACCTCACGCTGGTAGTCGGTCTCCTGACTGGAGAGGCCGAACACACCGCCGGCGCCGGCGGCGAGAAGATCTTGGTAGTGATCGCGGAAGCCGCATGTCTCGGGGGTGCAGCCGCGCGCTCCGGGGATCGAGTCCCAGCCGTCGGGCAGGTCGACGCCCGGGCGGCCGGTGAGCGGGTAGATGTAGATCACGGTGCGTCCCGCGCCGAGTGCGTCGAGGCGGACGGTCGCCCCGTCGGTGCCCGAGAGTTCCAGGCGCGGCAGCTTCGTGCCGGGCAGGTGGGCAGCCGCGCCGTCGTCCTCGGGGACGGGCAGGTCGGCGGGCAGGCTGGTGTAGTCGGTCATCAGGTCCGCTCCTTCGTTGACCGGTGAGAGGCGGCCGCCCCGGTGGGCGGCCTGGTGCAGATGCGTGACGAGTACCGCCCGGCGGGCGGTGAGCCCCTCGATCCGCTGGGTGAGCTCGTCGATCGCGTCCCGGTAGGTGGCCAGCGAGGCCGGACACTCGTCGGCATGTCGGTGGCCGGCCGTGAGGCACTCCAGGAACGGGCGGGTGCGCTCGACGGGAATCCCGAGACTGCCGAGCGCCCGGATCTCCTGCGTAAGCCGTACGTCGTGCTCGCCGTAGTCCCGGTAGCCGTTGGCCAACCGCCCGGGCGTGATCAAGCCCAGCGACTCGTAGTAGCGCACCGCCTTCGTGGTCACACCCGCCCGGCGGGCCAGCTCGCTGATCTGCATGTCTCTCACCTCGACGAACGCTAAACCTTGCCCCCGAGGGTAAGGTCAAGCCGAGGCGGAGAGGCTGTACCGTCGGCCCCCCTGGCCTCCGTGAGAGCACCGCGTCGAGCAGCCGGTTCCGGCAGTGGATGCCCGCCGAACGGAACGGAACCTCCGGGGCATGGCGGCGGCTCCGCACCAAACCCCGGTGGCCGTCAAGACGTACCCGCGCCGACATGGGTTCGGGCCCCCGCGCCGCGAGTAGCGGTGCGGGAGCCCGTTCAGGCCACGGTACGGTCGAGGTCCTCCGCTCGTGCCGACCTCATGGTCCTGGGACGAGCAACCCGGTGATCACGCCGGGGGTCGGGATCAGGCGGCCTGGCCGACTTCCGCGTCCTGGAGACGCTCGGCCTTCGGGACCAGGGCGACGCACAGTCCGCCGAGGGCGCAGCAGCCGACGACCAGCCACATCCCGTTGGTGAATCCCTTGTCGAGGTAGAACTGGGTGCCCTTCAGGACCATTCCGTGCTGTGCCATCACCACATAGGCCACCTGAGAGACGACGATCTGCGCCACCCCCTGAGCGAGGTTCTGCGCGCCGTTGGCGAGAGCCTGCTCCTCCGGGCTGACCACTTCGATGATCATGATGGGTACGACGGCGACGACGATGCCGGTGCCGAGCCCCGCGACCACGCCCCAGGAGATGATCTGGGCGGCGGTGTGGTGGTACTGCGTGCCGATGCCGTAGCCGAGGACGGCCAGCGCGGCCCCGACGGCCAGCAGGATCCGGCTGTCCAGGCGACGGGCGACCATGCCCGTCCCCACGGCACCCACGATGATCAGGACGCTGATCGGGCTGGTGACGATGGCGTTGTGCGTTCCGGACCAGCCCAGGCCGTCGGAGACGTGCGGGATCTTGGGCATCAGCACCAGCAGCTGGATCACCACACCGACGGCACTGAGCGAACCGGCCGCCACGGAGGTGGCGAGCAACGCCGTCCACACGGTGCGGCGCCGCGTCATGGCCAGCGGGAACAGCGGCTCGGCGACCCGGCGTTCGACGAGCAGGAAGGCGATCAGCGCGACCACCGCACCCACGACGAATCCGATGAACTTGCCGCTGCCCCAGCCCCAGTCCGCCCCCTCGCCCACGGCGTAGACGATGAGGGTGACGCCGCCGCCGAGGAGGATTCCGCCGGCCCAGTCCATCCGGCCGCCGCGCTCGCGGACGGGGCTCTCCGGGACGAGGAACGTCACCAGGAGCAGGCTCACGGCCGTGCTGATAGCCATGAACCACAGAACGCCGCGGAATCCGTGGTTGTCGAGCAGCCAGCCCGACAGGAAGGGTCCGCCGAAGGCGACGAGACCCACACCGCCGGCCATGATCCCGTTGGCCAGCCCGACCCACCGGCGGGGGAAGATGTCACGGGTGATGGCGTAGCAGATCGGAGTGGCCGCCACGTAGATGCCCGCGATGCCGCGCCCGATCAGCAGCGTGCGGTAGTCGGTGGCGACGGCGGCGACCAGGTCTCCGACGAGGCCCAGCGCGGTGGCGACGACCAGCGCACGCTTCTTGCCGAACAGGGCCGCCCCCTTGACCACGAAGGGGAGGAAGAAGGTCCCGCTCAGCAGGGTCATCAGGATGAACCAGGCGATGTGGGTGGTCTGGAAGTGGATCGCGACCGCGGCCTGGGTGACGCCCGACAGCGCGGCCACGAGGGACACCAGCTGCACGGCCCACAACAGGGCGACGACGATGAGCACGTTGTGCGGGGTCGAGCGGGATTTCTCCGACGTCTCGGGTGGCGTGGTCTGTGTCTGGGACATGGAAGGGCCTTCCGTGGGTGAGCGGAGGTCCAGGGAGCAGCTTTGTTCCGGGCGGCGTGGGGGACGCCGGGAGCAGGACCGATCCCTGTGGATGGTGCCGTTCCGAGTGACCGCGGCCTGGAAAGGCCTGGAAAGAAGGGAGCGGCTCGGCTATGGCGTTCGGTGTGCCGTGTCAGGCCGGACCGGCGGAGGGAAAATCGGCCGGTCGGGGCCGGCGCAGGCTCGTCGGCTCTTGTCGCCGCCCTGACCGACCGTGTCGGTCGGTGCCGTGGTACCGGAACGGCGGCGAGGAAGGGCTGTGGTGCGGGATCTGGGGCGCGGTGTGCCGGGCCGTTCAATGTCCGCGTTGCGTTGTGCAGCCCTGTGTCGGGGATCGCTCGGAGCGAGTGTTGCGGCGAGTCCGGGGTGGGCGGCCCGGGTGCGGGCTCGAGTGTGTGCGGCCGGCGCCCCGTGGGGGAGGACGACCGGCGACACCGCTGCTCGCATGATCCTCATTGAACATACGGGTCTCTCCTGACCAGCGATGTGGCTGCCCGTAAAATAGACCCAACGGTCGGTACAATCAATGGTCTGGTCAGGAATGGCCGCTGGGGCGGTGGCGGCGCGGGTCGGTCGCGGAACCGCGCCCGCTACCAGGCCGTCCAGCCCCCGTCGACCGTGACCGTGGTGCCGGTCATGAAGCGGGACGCGTCCGAGGCGAGGAAGACCGCGGCGCCGCCCAGCTCGTCGGCCTCGCCGACCCGGCCCAGGGGAGTTCCGCGGACGATCCGTTCGCCCCAGCGGCTGTCGAGCAGGCCGGAGCTGAGATCGGTGCGGAAGTAGCCGGGCGCGAGGGTGTTGACACGTACCCCGTGTTCGGCCCACTCGACGGCGAGCGCCTTGGTGAGCGCCTCGACGCCGCCCTTGCTGGCGGCGTACGCGGCGATCCGCTCGAAACCGGTGCCGGCGTGCACCGACGAGACGTTGACGATCGACCCGGAGCCCTGCTCCAGCATCACCTTCCCGGCCTCGCGGCAGCAGTAGAAGGTGCCCGCCAGGTTCACGTCGAGGACCTGCTGCCAGTCTTCGTCGGTGACGAACTCGCTGCGGGTGAAGTGCGGACTGATGCCCGCGCAGTTGACCACGACGTCGAGGCGGCCCGCCCACTCGGTGACACGGTCGACGGCCGTCCGCACGGCGGCCGAGTCGGAGACGGAGGCGGGCACGGCCAGCACCTTGCCGCCGTGGGCCGACAGTTCGGCGGAGAGCTGCTCCAGATCGGCGGCCGTGCGTGCCGTCACGGCCAGGGCGGCCCCCGCCTGGTGGAGGGCCACCGCCATGGCGCGGCCGAGGCCCTTTCCGGCTCCGGTGACCCAGACGGTCTTGCCGTCCAGGCGCAGTCGGGTGTTCACGTCGGTCATGCCTGCTCCTCCAAGGGGATGTCGCGCAGGGTCCGCTTGAGGACCTTGCCGGAGGGGGTGCGGGGGAGCGCGTCGACGATGTCGAAACGGGCGGGCACCTTGAACTTGGCCAGGCGTGCCCGGCAGAACTCGCCCAGTTCCTCCGGCCTGGCCGTACTGCCCGGCCGGAAGACGACGAAGGCGCGGGGGACTTCACCCCAGCGGGGGTGGGTGAGGCCGACGACGGCGGCTTCCAGGACGGCGGGGTGCTCGTACAGGACCCGCTCGACCTCGGGCGTGGCGATGTTCTCCCCGCCGGAGACGATCATGTCCTTCTTCCGGTCGTCTATATAGAGGAAGCCGTCCTCGTCGACGTGCCCGATGTCACCGGTGTGGAACCAGCCGTCCTTCAGGGCCGCGGCGGTGGCCCGCTCGTCGCGCCAGTAGCCGGCGAAGACCTTCGGGCCGCGCAGGGTGATCTCGCCGAGCTCGCCCGTGGGGGCTTCCTCGCCGGAGTCGCCGACGATGCGGACCCGGGTGTGGGGCACGGGGCGGCCGACGGATCCGAGTTTGCTCAGGGAGTGCTCACGGTCGAGGAAGGTGTCACCGGAGACGGTCTCGGTCAGGCCGTAGGCGTCGGCGAACCAGGCGTTGGGGAAGGCGGTCATGATCCGCCGCAGCACCGGCTCGGGGGTCTTCTCGCCGCCGCCCAGGACGAAACGCACGGACGCGGTGTCGTACGTCTCGCGGTCCGGGACCTCCAGGACGGCGTTGACCATGGCCGGCGCCAGCCAGACGTTGGTGACCTTGTGATCCTGGATCGCGCGCAGCACACCCTCCGGGTCGAACCTGCGTTGCAGGACGACCGTGCCGCCCGCGTACAGCACTCCGAGGGCGGGCATGTCCAGCCCTCCGACGTGGTAGAGCGGGCCGCAGACCAGCGTGGTGTCCGCCGCGGTCAGCCCGAAGTGCACGATGTGGGCGAGGTTCTTGGCCTGCACGTTCCCGTAGGTGATGCACACGCCTTTGGGCCGTGAGGTGGTGCCGGAGGTGTACATCAGACGCTGCAGATCGCCCGGGACCACGTCCACCGGCTCCACCCGGGCGCCCTTGTGGCGGGCCAGCAGCTCCTCGTAACCCGTCCAAGGCGGCTGGGTGTCGGGATCGGCGTCGAGCTGGATCCGGTGCTCCAGGTGGCTCAGTCCCGGGTCGATCCGGGCCACGGCGGGGACGAACTCCGGCTCGGTCACGATCACCTTGGCGCGGGCGTGGTCGAGGATGTACTGCCATTCGTCTTCGGACAACCGGTAGTTCAGCGGCAGGAAAACCGCCCCGATCCGGTTGACGGCATACACCAGCTCAAGGAACTCCGGCCGGTTGTAGAGCAGAAGCCCCACGATGTCACCCCGGCCCACGCCGAGTTCGGACAGGCCCGCGGCCAGCTGATTGACCCGTTCATGCAGCTCGCGCACGGTCAGGTGCCGTTCGTCCTGTACGACGGTCACGGCGTCGGGCCGCTGGGTCACGTGGTAGTCGAGGATGCTCGCGAAATTGTGCACGGCGACTCTCTCGTTCGGCGACCGGCATTGTCCCGACCGGTCGGTTGCCCACTACAAAGTTTTCGTGTACTCATTGGTCTATAAAACCGTAGCCGCACTTTACGGCGCTCCGCAGCCACCGACAACCGCCGTGCGGAGCGATTTCCCGCCGAGGAGGAGGGTCTCTGTGCCACGTATTCGATGGGAGGTCGACGGGCCGGTCGTGGTCCTCCGGCTGACAAACCCACCGATGAACGCCTTCGACTCCGAGCAGCGGCGCGAGCTGGCCGCCGCTGCGCGCGAGCTGGCCGACTCCCGTGATGTGCGGGCCGTGGTGCTCTACGGCGGTGAGCGGCTGTTCGCGGCCGGTGCCGACATCCAGGCGCTGGCGGCGATGGGACCCGAGGAGATCCGGAGCTGGAACCGGGCCCTGCAAAGGACCTTCGACGAGGTAGCCCGGCTGCCGATGCCGGTCGTCGCGGGGATCACCGGCTACGCGCTCGGCGGCGGCCTCGAACTGGCGCTGTGCGCCGACTACCGCGTGGCGGCCCGGGACGCCCTGCTCGGTCAGCCCGAGGTGCAGCTGGGCATCATGCCGGGCTCCGGCGGCACCCAGCGACTGGCGCGCCTGCTCGGCCCGGCACGGGCGAAGAACCTGCTGATGACCGGCCGCCGGGTGGGCGCCGAGGAGGCGCTGCGGATCGGCCTGGTGGACGAGGTGGTCCCGGCCGACGAGGTGCTCGCAGCCGCCCTCGACTACGCGAAGCGGCTCGCCGAGGGGCCCGCCGCGGCGCTGGAGGCGATCAAGGAGGCGGTGGACCACGGCGCCGACGCCGGCGTGTCCACCGGACTCGCCCTGGAGCGGTCCCTGTTCACGGGGGTCTTCGGCACCGCCGACGCGACCACCGGACTGCGCTCCTTCCTCGAACACGGCCCGGGAAAGGCGACGTTCGGAGGTCCCGGGCGGGATGGCGGCGAGACGGACCACGACGACACGGAGGGACGTAGGGCGTGAAGGCACTGCGCTGGCACGGTGCACGGGACCTGCGGCTGGACGAGGTACCCGACCCACCGCAACCGAGACCGCACGAGGCGGTCGTGGAGGTCTCCTGGTGCGGTGTGTGCGGCACCGATCTGCATGAGTTCCTCGAAGGCCCGCACATGATCCGCACGGGCCCGCACCCCCTCACCGGAGCGGAGCCGCCCCTGGCGCTGGGGCACGAGTTCAGCGGAACCGTCCTCGCGCTGGGCTCCGAGGTGCCCGGCATCGAGGTCGGTGACCGGGTGACCGCCGATCCCGTCTGGCGATGCGGCGTGTGCTACTGGTGCCTGCGCGGCGAGTACCACATCTGTCCCAAGAGCGGCTCCGTCGGACTCGCCTCCGCCGGCGCGTTCGCCGAACGCGTCACCGTGCCCCTCGCCGGGCTGGTCCGGCTGCCCGACAACGTCACCGACGAGATGGCCGCGCTCGCCGAACCACTGGCGGTCGGCCTGCACGCGGTGACCCGGGCCGGAGTGCGACCGGGCGACAACGTGCTGGTGGTCGGCGGCGGACCGATCGGCTTCGCGGTCGTGCTCGCCGCCCGTCTCGCGGGAGCGGCCGGGCTGTATGTGAGCGAGCCGCTCAAGGAGCGCAGGGAAAGGCTCCTGGAGATCGGTGTAACGGAGGCGTTCGACCCGGGCGAGACGGACGTACGCCGCGAGGTGTTCCTGCGCACCGGCCGTATCGGCCCGGACGTGGTGATCGACGCCACGGGTGTGGCGGCGCTCGCGGGACAGGCGGTCGCCACCGTCCGGCGTGGCGGCCGGGTCGTCCTCGCGGGGGTCGGGCACGGCAACATCGAGGTGGACATGGGCCAGTTGGTCTTCTACGAGCGGACCGTGCTGGGAACCCTCGGCTACAACTTCGACATCCCCCGCGTCATCGACCTGATGAGCACCGGGCGCCTGGACGCCTCACCCCTGCTCACCGGTCGGTTCTCGCTGGCCCAGGGCATCGGGGTCTTCGGTGACCTGACCGCGGACCGGGCCCGGCATCTCAAGGTTCTGCTGACTCCCAAGGGGCTGTGACATGGATTTCGACCTGCCGGAAGAGACGCGCGCGCTGCAGGAGATGGTCCGCGAGTTCGCGGCCCGTGAGATCACGCCGCACGCCGCCCAGTGGTCCGAGAACGAGGAGTTCCCGACCCACATCTTCACCAAACTGGGCGAACTCGGCCTGATGGGCATGCTGGTGCCCGAGGAGTACGACGGCGCCGGATCGGACCTGGTGTCCTACGTGGCGGTGATGGAGGAACTGGGCGCCGCCGACCAGTCCGTAGCCTCCTCCTGGAACGCACACTCCACGATCGCGACGCTGCCACTGCTCGCCTACGGCACTCAGGAGCAGAAGCACCGCTGGCTGGCTCCGCTGGCCCGCGGCGAGGCCATCGGGGCGTTCGGCCTGACCGAGCCCGGGGCCGGCTCCGACGCGGCCGGCATCGCCACCACCGCCCGCCGCGCGGACGGGGGCTGGGTGATCAACGGCACCAAGATGTTCATCACCAACGCCGGTACGGACATCAGCCAGGGCGTGACCCTGCTCGCGGTGACCGGACGCGACGACGGGGGACGCAAGCGGTGCGCGACCTTCTACGTGCCGACGGACACGCCCGGCTACACCGTCGGCCGCAAGCTGAAGAAGCTCGGCTGGCACGCCATGGACACCCGGGAACTCGTCTTCACCGACTGCTTCATCCCCGAGGACCATCTCATCGGCGAGGAAGGCGGGGGACTGCGCCAGTTCCTGTCCGTCCTGGACAAGGGCCGCATCAGCGTGGCGGCGCTGGGCATGTCACTGGCGAAGGCGGCGCTCGCGCTCGCGGTCCAGCACGCCAAGGAGCGCGAGCAGTTCGGCCGTCCGCTGGCCGCCTTCCAGGCGGTGGCCCACAAGATCGCGGATCTGGGCACGGAGTTCGAGGCCGCCCGCTGCATGGTCTACCGCGCCGCGTGGCTCGCCGATCAGGGGCGGCCGCATGCCACGGAGGCGGCGATGGCCAAGCTGTACGCCTCCGAGGTCGCCAATCGCGCGGCCTCCCAGGCGGTACAGATCCACGGCGGCTACGGCTACATGCGGGAGTCGGAGATCTCCCGTTTCTACGCGGACGCCAAGATCCTCGAGATCGGCGAGGGCACCAACGAGATCCAGCGCAACGTCATCGCCAGGGCACTGGTCGAGCGGGCGTGAGATCCGGGTGGCTCCGGCCCCGCCGTGCGGGGCCGGACACCAGCTCCACAAGGGGACGCAGGAGTAGTGAGGACGCACCATGACCCTGGCACCGCAGATGACCGGAGTGAAATCCACACACGCGGAACAACTCCTTGAGATGTACCGGCGGATGAGCCGCATCCGCCGGTTCGAGCAGCGGGCGTCGGACCTGTACAAGGCCACCGAGATCCCGGGCTTCCTGCATCTGTCGATCGGACAGGAGGCCGGCGCGGTCGGTGCCTGCTGGCCCCTTCGCGACACCGACGGCATCACCTCCACCCACCGGGGCCACGGTCATGTGCTGGCCAAGGGGCTGGACACGGCGTCGATGATGGCCGAGCTGATGGGCAAGGAGGCGGGCACCTGCCACGGCCGCGGCGGCTCCATGCACATCGCCGACCCGGGTCTCGGCATCTACGGCGCCAACGGCATCGTCGGCGCCGGCCTGCCCATCGCCACCGGAGTGGCCACCGCCGCCAAGCTGCGCGACGCCGGGGACGTGGTGGTGGCGTTCTTCGGGGACGGCGCGGTCGCGCAGGGCATGTTCCACGAGGCGGTCAACCTCGCCGCCGTCTGGGACCTGCCGGTCGTCTTCCTGTGCGAGAACAACCACTACTCGGAGTTCTCGCCCGCGGCCGAGCAGCACCGGGCGCCGCTCTCGGCCCGCGCCGCCGGATACGGGATCGGCTACGCCCAGGTCGACGGCAACGACGTCCTGGCGGTGGCCGGGATCATGACCGACGTGGTGGAGCGGATCAGGCATGGCGGCGGCCCGGTCCTGGTGGAGGCGGAGACCTACCGCTGGCACGGCCACTACGAGGGCGACCCGCAGCGCTACCGCAGCCCGGAGGAGGTCGCCGAGGCCAAGGAGCGGGACCCCCTGCTCGTGGCCCGCCGGCATCTGGCGGCGGCCGGGGTGGACGCGTCCCAGGCCGACGCGGTGGACGAGGAGATCGACAAGGAGATCGACGCGGCGGTGGAATGGGCGAGGAGCCTGCCCGAGCCCGGCCCGGAGACCCTCCACGACTTCGTCTCCGCGCCGCGTATCGCCGTAGCCGAGCCGTCCCCGCCTTCGGACGATGCGGAGATCTTCCGTTCGATGGATGCGGTACGGCTCGCCCTGGAGCACGAACTCGCCGCGGATCCCGCGGTGTTCGTGGCCGGGATCGACGTCGGAGCCGGCGGCAACGTCTTCGGCCTGACCCGAGGTCTGGCGCAGGCATTTCCCGGCAGGGTGCGCGACACCCCGATCAGCGAGAGCGCGATCCTCGGTACGGCGGTGGGTGCGGCCATGGCCGGGATGAAGCCGGTCGTGGAGATCATGTACATGGACTTCATCGGTGTCTGCCTCGACATGCTGCTCAACCAGGCGGCGAAGCTGCGTTTCATGACCGGCGGCCGTGCTTCCATGCCGCTCGTCGTCCGCACCCAGTTCGGCGCCGGCCGCTCCTCGGGCAGCCAGCACTCGCAGAGCCTGGAGGCGCTGCTCGCGCACATCCCCGGACTGACCGTGGTGATGCCTTCCAACCCCGCTGACACATACGGGATGTTGAGGGCCGCGATCCAGGACCCCAATCCGGTGGTCTTCGTCGAGAACCGGTTGCAGTACGGCTTCAAGGGACCACGGCCTCCGGCCGATCACCTGATTCCGCTGGGCCGGGCGAAGGTGGTGCGCGAGGGCACCGACATCACGCTCGTCTCCTGGTCCCGGATGGTTCAGGACTGTCTCGCCGCCGCTGAGGTGCTCAGCGGCGAGGGCGTCAGCGTCGAGGTCGTCGACCTGCGTACGGTGGCCCCGCTCGACCGCGAGACCGTTCTCACCTCCCTGGCCAAGACGAACCGTCTGGTGATCGCCCACGAGGCGGTGCGGGACTTCGGGGTCGGCGCCGAACTGGCCGCGCTCGCCGTCGACGAGGGCTTCTGGCATCTGGACGCACCGGTCACGCGTGTGGCGCCGCCCCCGGTGCCCGCCCCGTACGCGCCCTCCCTGGAGCGTGCGTGGCTGCCCTCGCAGGACACGATCGCCGAGACCCTGCGCCGTATCGCCGCGGTCTGAAACCACAATGGACCGAGTGATCCAAAGCCCTTTCTCACCTGACCCGTCCCTCGGTTTTCTGTTCGCAGTCCCTAGAATGCTGAATCATGGCAAGACCACCAGGGCACGGACCAGGCTACGAGACCAAGCGTCAGGAGATCATCGACAAGGCGGCCGCGCTGTTCGCCGAGAAGGGGTACGCCGCCACCGGTATCGCGGAGGTGGGCGATGTCGCGGGGCTGGCCAGGGGCGCGCTCTACTACTACATCGGCTCGAAGGAGCATCTGCTCGTAGAGATCCAGGACCGGGTGATGCGTCCCATGCTCGCCGGTGTGCACCGGATCGCCGCCCTGGACGAGGATCCGGTGCTGCGGCTTCGGCTGCTGTCGCAGACGCTGCTGGAGAACATCCTGGCCCGGCTGGACCATGTCCGGGTCTACGAACACGACTACCGGAACCTGCGCGGGGACAACCGCACCCGTCTGCTGAGCCAGCGCCGTGAATTCGAGGGTGTCGTCGAGCGGTTGCTCGTCGCCGCGATGGAGGACGGATCGTTCCGCAAGGCCGATTCGAGGCTGGCCACCCTGCAGTTCCTGAACATGCACAACCACACCTACCAGTGGATCAAGCCGGGTGGTGAGTGGGATGCCCAGCGCCTGTCCCAGGAGTACTGCGCGACGCTCTTTGCGGGATTCGCCGGTCCGGGCCGCCGGTTCGACGACATCGAGGACCATGTGAGCGACTTCCTCGCCAAGCGGGAGACCGCCGCTCCCGTGCCGATTCCGCGTTCCTCCGGCAAGGCGTGACACAGGGCCCGTCACCAGTGTTCCGGGCGTTGCCTACCTCTGCCCGCGCCGATAGTGTGACAAGGATTTAATTCACCGACCGATCGGTCTAACCTCTTGTGTCCTGCTCAGCGGTGGGCGACCGCTCAGCACGAGGAGGGATGTTGAGTGGACTGGCGAACCGAGGCCGACGTGCTGATCGTGGGTGCCGGTACTACAGGGCTTTACCAGCTCTACCGCGCCAGAGCCGAGGGCTTTTCCGCGGTGCTGCTCGAAGCGGGCCTCGGCATCGGCGGGATCTGGTACTGGAACAACTCCTTCGAGGCACGCTTCGAGGCGGAGAGCAGTGTCCGCGGGCACCTCTTCTCGGCAGAGCTGGGAGCCGCGTGGCAGCGACCCGAGGAAGGCGCCGGCCAGCCGGTCATCGAGGGCTATCTCAACCATCTGGTGGACCGTCAGGACCTGCGCCCGCACATCCGGTTGGGCGCCACCGTGGGTTCGGCCGTCTACGACGACCCGACCGGGACCTGGTCGGTGCTGACCGGTGACGCCGTCGAGTACCGGGCACGCTTCCTGGTCGCCGCCACCGGAGCCCTCCCGGCACCCGGCCGTCCCTGTACGGGCGGCCGTCAGCAGGCCAGGACCGGACACCGTAACGGCCGGGACGCCGGGCGCGGGCACCGGGGCGCGCGCCAGGAGCTGTCCGCCTCACACGTCCCGGAGAGCCGCTCATCCGCGTACAGCGACAGCGGTGTGTGCGCGGGGGGCCTCATCGTGGCCGGGGACGACGCGTTCAGCGGCGGCACGCTGAAACGGCTCGGGGTGCGCGGCCGGGACGGCCTCAGGCTGGCGGGCTACTGGGCGGACGGCCCGCGGAGCTATCTCGGTGTCATGACCGCGGGTTTCCCGAACTTCTTCTTCGCGGGCGGCCCGCACTGCGTCCCCGACAACCCTCGTCACCCCGGCGATCAGGTGGACTTCATCACCGGTGCCCTCGTGCGGGCCCGCGAGCACGGGCGTGATGTCGTCGAGGTGGGGCTCGCGGCCGAGGAGGAGTGGACGGACCTGATGGCCGGGGCGCCGTTCTCGTGGCGCCCGCACCCGCTGCCGGGATCGCCGCTGGGAGGGCCGGCCGGCGAGACCACGGGCGACGCGTACGGGGCGTTCATCTTCTCCGAAGCCGGGCGGGCCGCCTGATGCGGGACCTTCGTGTTGCCGCGCGCACAGTGGCGTGAGCAGCGGGATCCGGCCGACGGATCCACGTGGTCGTACGCATAGGCACGGTCGCACGCACTCGCACGCCGGTGCCCCGGGATCCGTTTCCCGGGGCACCGGCGTGGTCGTGGCGGCGAGCAGGTGTCACGCGTCGGCCGCGCTGCCCGCCTTCGACAGGTCGAAGGTGTTGAAGTCGCTCTCCCGGACCTCCTGGATCAGCTCCTGGAGCTTCCACCGCCCGGTGGGGTTCAGCAGCTGGCTGACCGCCTTGCCGGGGATGTTGGCCCCGTAGAAGTAGCTGGCCTTCTGGAAGATCGACATGTTGTCGCTGTTGTTCATGAGGTCGGTCCACTCCTGCTCCGCCGCGGCCTTGACCTCGATCACGTCGTAGCCCTGCTTGTACGCGTGCAGCAGGGCCTCGTGCGCGAAGTCCACCTGGTCGCCGGCGTAGCGCGGGTTGTTGCCGAGTGCGCCGTGCGGGCCGCCGGGGAAGAAGAAGTTGGGGAACCCGGCCGCGGCGATCCCCAGGTAGGTGCGCGGGCCGTTCGCCCAGTGCTCCTCCAGCGCCAGCCCCTGCCGGCCGCGCACCCCCAGGCGGTTGAGTGCACCGGTACCGAAGTCGTAGCCCGTGCCCCAGATGACGATGTCGAACTCACGCAGGCCCGTCGAGGTCTCGATGCCCGTCTCGGTGAACCGGACGATGGGCTCCTCGGGCAGGGAGACGAGCGAGACGGCCGGCTTGTTGTAGGCCTCGAAGTAGCCGGTGCCGAACGGCGGGCGCCGGGCGCCGTAGCCGCCGTCGGTGGGGATCAGCTTCTCCGCCGTCGCGGGGTCCTTCACGATGCCGCGGATCTTCCCGGCCATGAAGTCGCACCACTCGGCGTTGACGGTGGGATTGAACGTCATGTCGCGGTAGTGCTCGGTCAGCTTCGTGAAGCCGGGGCTGTTCCAGACCTTCTCGTAGAACTCCTGGCGCTCCTCGGGGCTGACGTCCCCGCCCATCACCGGGTTCATGGCGTGCAGGAACCCGCTGGGGGAGGTGTTGAGGGTGTCCCGGATCCGCTCGTAGTCCGCCTTGAGCCCGGCCTGCTCCTCGGCCGTGATCGGCCTGTTGTTGAGCGGTGTGACCCAGTCCGCCTTCATCTGGAAGACGGTCAGGGAGGCCACCTCGTCGGCGATGGCCGGCACGATCTGGACGCCGCTGGAGCCGGTCCCGATGAGCGCCACCCGCTTGCCGGTGAAGTCGATCGGCTTCTTCGGCCAGCGGCTGGTGTGGTGCTGTTCGCCCCTGAAGTCCTCCCGGCCCGCGATGCCGGGGATGAAGGGGACCGAGAGGTTCCCGGTGGCCGCGACGAGGAAACGCGTCCGGACCGTGGTGCCGTTCTCCGCCGCCACCGTCCAGGTGCCGGACGGCTCGTCGAAGACGGCCGAGCTCACCTTGGTGTTGACGGCGATGTCGCGCCGCAGGTCGAACCGGTCGACCACGTGGTTGAAGTAGCGCTCGATCTCCGGCTGTCCGGCGTACTGCTCCGACCACTCCCACTCCTCCCACAGCTCCTTGGAGAAGAGGTAGCCGTAGGTGTAGCTCTCGGAGTCGAAGCGTGCCTCGGGATAGCGGTTCCAGTACCACACGCCGCCGACGCCGCTGCCGGCCTCCAGCAGCTTCGCCGAGAGGCCCGCCTCGCGAGCCCGGTACAGCTGGTAGATGCCGGTGACACCCGCGCCGATGACCACGACGTCCAGCAGGTCGGCCGGATCGGCCTGACCTCCGGGTGCCGCGGCCGCCTTCTTCGTCGTCTTGCTCATCTGCCCTCCACAGTGCACAGGGGGCTGCTCCGCCCGCGTGAGCCCGAGTTTGTTATTTCGACCGATCGATCGAAGATTGAGGTGAGAGTAGAGCAGGGCCCTGGCTCGATCAATGGCCGTGCCGTGAGGAGATGCCTGCGGGGCGGTGGGCGACCCTCTGAATGTCCGCCGCGAACTCCTTCGCGGCCTGGCGACAGGTGATTCCTGTCCTGGTCGTTGATTATACCGACCGATTGGACTAACTTTCAGGGCGCGGGGAGGACACAGTGTCGTGCCAACAGGAGTCGCCCATGACGGCCAAGAATGTCGAAGAGCCGACCGACCTGCGCGGTGCCGGGCTCAAGGCCATGCGAGACGCACTGCCCGGGGTGTTCCCCGACGGGGACATCGACCTGCGGGACGGACGCCTCGGGGAGGAACTGGTCGAGATCGGCCTGACCAGTGTGTGGGGATCCCTGTGGGCCCGTGAGGGGCTCAGTCCGCGTGACCGCAGCCTGGTCACCCTGGGAATCCTCATCGCGCTCGGCGCGGAGACCGAACTGCGGACCCACTTCCGGATCGGTGTCACCAACGGTCTGACCCGGGACGAGATCGCCGAAGTCATCTACCACGCCAGTGGTTACGCGGGTTTCCCGGCCGCGACGGCGGCCCGGAACGCCGCACGGGAGGCGCTCCCCGACTGACAGGGGGGCGGTGCTCCATGGGGCGCCGGACGGATGCAGGGGTTGCGTAGCCGGCCGGGCGGCGGGGTCTGTCGGAGCCGCGTCGCGCGGTGTCACACGAGTGAGGAGCAGGGGTATGTCATTGCAGGGAAAGGTCGCCGTCGTCACCGGCGGCGCCCGGGGTATCGGCCAGGCGGTCGCGACGGTGCTGGCGGCGCAGGGTGCGAAGGTCGCGGTGTGGGATCTGGATGTCGCAGGGGCCGAGAAGACCGTCAGTGCGATCCAGGAGGCGGGCGGAACGGCGATCGCCGTGGGAGGGGATGCGGCCGAGGCCAACGCCGTGGCCGCGGCGGCGGGCCGGACCCGGGCGGAGCTGGGGCCCGTCACGATCCTCGTCAACAACGCGGGGATCACGGCCTACCAGCCGTTCGTCAACATCACTGAGGATGCCTGGGACCGCATGATCGGCATCAATCTCAAGGGGCCGTTCCTGGTCACCAAGGAACTGGTGCCCGACATGCTGGAAGCGGGCTGGGGACGCGTCGTCAACATCTCGTCCTCGTCCGCGCAGACCGGTGCGCCGGCCATGGCGCACTACGCGGCCTCCAAGGGCGGGGTCATCGGCCTCACCAGGGCGCTGGCCATCGAGTTCGCGGACAAGGGCATCACCGTCAACCACGTGCCCCCGGGCTTCATCGACACCCCGCTGGTACGGCAAGGGCCGATCGACGTGGACGCGGTCGCGCAGACGATGCCGATGAAGCGGGCCGGCCGGCCCGAGGATGTCGCCTACGCGGTCGCCTATCTGGCCTCCGAGGAAGCGGGCTACGTCACGGGACAGACCCTCAGCACCAACGGCGGACGCTATCTCGCGTGACATCCCGCCCTCCCGCTTTATTGTTTAGACCGTCTGGTCTATTTTGAGAGAACGTATGAAGCAACATCGGAGTCAGCTATGAGGATCGAGCATGGTGCCCAGGCCGCCGGGGTGAGCGCATGACCGCCCCCGGACGGATCCTGGTGGTGGGCGCGTCGGCGTCCGGGCTCACCACGGTGGAGTCGCTGCGACGCAAGGGGTACACCGGCGAGATCGCCGTGATCGGCGACGAGCCGCACGCGCCGTACGACCGGCCGCCCCTGTCCAAGCAGGTCCTGTCCGGTGCGTGGGAACCACAGCGGGTGACGCTGCGCACGGCGGAGATCCTTTCCGGCCTCGCCGCCGACTTCGTGCTCGGCGACGAGGCGGTTGCCTTGGACCCGGCCACCCGGACCGTGCGCACCGCGTCCGGACGGGAGCTGTCCGCGGACGCGGTCGTGCTCGCCACCGGCGTCCGGCCTCGCACCCTGCCCGGTCAGCAGGGCCTCGCGGGCGTGTACGTGCTGCGAGGGCTCGACGACGCACTCGCCCTGAAGGCGGAACTGCGCCCCGGCGCGCGGCTGGTCGTGGTCGGCGAGGGCGTGCTCGGATCGGAGATCGCGGCCACCGCACGCACGCTGGGGCTGGAGGTCACCCTCACCGGTCCGCTGTCCGCACCGATGGCCCTGCAAGTGGGCCCGATGGTGGCCGGACTGCTGGCGGAACTCCACCAGGAGCACGGCGTACGACTGCGGTTGGGGGCCGGGGTCGCGGGGCTGAGCGGCCGGGACGGGCGCGTCACCGGGGTGGAACTGAGCACCGGGGAGACGCTCGCGGCGGACGTGGTCGTCGTCGCCATCGGGGCCTCGCCGGCGACCGACTGGCTGGCGGACAGCGGCCTGACCCTGGACAACGGCGTCGTGTGCGACTCCCGCTGCCGTGCGGCGGACGGGATCTACGCGGTCGGTGACGTGGCCCGGTTCCACCATGAGGGCTATGGCCGCCTGATGCGCCTGGAGAACCGTACGAACGCCACCGAGCAGGCCGCGGCCGTCGCCGGCGTCGTTCTCGGCGAGGACCGGCCGTATGCGCCCGTGCCCTACTTCTGGACCGACCAGTTCGAGGCGAAGCTCCAGGTCCACGGGCTGCTGCCCGCGGACGCCGACGTGGAGGTCGTCGAAGGCGATGTGGCTGCCCGCCGATTCGTCCTCCGGTACTCCAGCGAGGGCGCGGTGACCGGGGTGCTGGGCTGGAACATGCCCAAGCAGACGCGCCTGCGCCGCCAGGAGGTCGTCGACGCCCTGCACACCCCCGTCTCCACCCCCTGACACGAATGGGAGAGGTTTCATGAAGGTTCTCATCGACGAGGAGAAGTGCGTCGCCGCCGGACAGTGCGTGAACGCTTCCCCGGACGTCTTCGACCAGCGTGAGGAGGACGGCATCGTCGTCCTGCTGAACGAGAACCCGTCGGCGGAGCTGGCGGACGACGTCCGTAACGCGGCTGCGGTGTGCCCCGCACTCGCCATCCGCATAGCGGAGTAGCCGGCTGTGGCGGTCCGGAAGGCCCGGGAGACCCGGAAGACAGGCACGGTGGGACAGCGCAGTACGACAGGAGTCACCCATGAGTGAGTTCAGCTTCGAAGGACGCGTGGCCGTCGTCACCGGCGCGGGGCGGGGTATCGGGCGGGCCCATGCCCGTCTGCTCGCCGAACGGGGAGCGAAGGTCGTCGTCAACGACCTCGGCGGATCGATGGAGGGCGAGGGGACCGACGCCGGTCCGGCGCAGAAAGCGGCCGACTCGATCGTCGCGGCCGGCGGCCAGGCCGTCGCCGACACCAACGACGTCTCCACCGAGGCGGGCGGCAAGGCGATCATCGACTCCGCGCTGGACGCCTTCGGCCGTATCGACATCGTCATCAACAACGCCGGCATCATCAGGTGGGCCGGTCTGCCCGAGGTCGACCTCGACAACCTCGAACGCCATCTCGCCGTTCACCTGCTCGGCTCGTTCAACACCATGAAGGCCGCCTGGCCGCACTTCGTCGAGCAGGGGTACGGCCGCGTCGTGCTGACGACGTCGGCAGGTCTGTTCGGCCTCGACAACAACCTGTCGTACGCGGCGGCCAAGGGCGGCGTGGTCGGGCTGGCCCGCAGCGCGCGGCTGGCCGGCGAACCGCACGGCATCAAGGTGAACGTGGTCGCCCCGGCCGCCCTGACCCGCATGGGCGGCATCGAGGACGAGGCCGCGGCCGAGGCCGCCGCCCAGCAGGCGGGCATGCCCTCGGAGGCGGTGTCGCCGATCGTCGCCTATCTCGCCCACGAGGCCTGCCCGGTCAACGGCGAGATCTACGCGGCGGGGGCCAGCCGCTTCGCGCGCTTCTTCATCGGGTCCACGCCCGGCTATGTGCACGAGGACGGTCCGGCCACGATCGAGGACGTCGTGAAGAACTGGGACGTGATCAACGACGAGAAGGACTACTACGTGCCCGGGGACCTGATGGCGTGGACCGGCGCCTTCCTCGGGCACCAGTTCAGCGAGAAGCCGGGCGGCGCGTCCTCGTAGACGCCTGCCCGACCGGCGGCGGACGCGGGCCGGGGCATCCGGCTCAGGCGTCCCCGCCGGGCTTCGGTCCGGCCAGGTCACGGCCGATGATCTCCTTCATGATCTCGGTCGTGCCGCCGACGAGTGTCTGCACCCGTGCGTCGGCGTACGCCCGTGAGATCCGGTACTCGTCCATGTAGCCGTAACCGCCGTGCAGTTGGAGGCAGGCGGCGACCACCCGGTTCTGGAGTTCCGTGGCCCACCACTTGGCCTTGGCCCCGGTCACGGCGTCGAGTGTCCCCTCGTTGAGGTCGAGGATGCAGCGCTCCAGGTAGCCGCGGGTCACCTCGACCTCGGTGGTCAGCTCGGCCAGCCGGAACCGGGTGTTCTGGAAGTCGACGAGCCGCCGCCCGAACACCTGGCGCTCCCGCGTGTACGCCACCGTCCAGCGCACGGCCGCCTCCGCCGCAACCACCGCCCGCCAGGCGATCGAAAGCCGTTCCAGCGGGAGTTGGGCGGTGAGCTGGCCGAAGCCCGCTCCCTCCGCGCCCAGCAGGGCCTCGGGCGGCAGTCGCAGTTCGTCGAAGTACAGCTCGGCGGTGTCCTGTGCGTGCAGGCCCAACTTCTTCAGCTTGCGCCCCCGTTGGAATCCCGGTGCCGTGGACGGTACGAGGAACAGGGAGAGCCGGGAACGGCCGGCCGCCTCCCCGGTGCGAGCGGCCACGATCACCAGGTCGGAGCTGGAACCGCTGGTGATGAACGTCTTGGTGCCGTTGAGGACCCAGTCCGTCCCCTCGCGCCGCGCGGTGGTGCGTACCCCGCGCAGTTCGCTGCCGCCGCCCGCCTCGGTCATGGCGATCGAGGCCACCACCTCACCCGCCGCCATGCCGGGCAGCCACCGCTCCCGCTGCTCGTCGGTCCCGAACCTGACCAGGTACGAGGCGACGATGTCCTCGTTGATCGAGAAGCCGGACGCCAGGGCGGCCGCCCCGACCTCGGCCAGTTCCTCCTGGATCACGCACCGGAAACGGTAGTCGTCGGCGCCCGCCCCGCCGAACCGCTCGGGTATGCGCAGTCCCAGCACACCCGCGGCGGCCGCCGCCTTCCAGACGGAGCGGTCGATGAGGCGCGCCTCCTCCCACTCCTCCAGATGCGGTGCCACCGAGCGCTCGACCAGGCTGCGCACGGTCCGGCGGAAGGCGGTGTGGTCGTCCTCGTAGAAGCTGTACGGCATGGCCCGCTCCCAGGTCATTATCTAAAATCGCTAACTGATATACCCTATGGCGCGGGAGTCATCATAGGAGGACCGATGTCAGCGGTTCCACCCCTCGGCGATCTGCGGGTCCTGGAGTTCCTCGGTCTGGGGCCCGGGCCGTTCGCGGGCATGCTGCTCGCCGATCTGGGGGCCGACGTACTGGCCGTCACCAGGCCGCGCACCGCCCGGCCCGCGCTGGCGGAGAACCGGCCCGTCGTCGAACTCGACGTCAAGTCGGCCGAGGGCCGCCAGGAGGCGCTGCGGCTCGCCGGGCGGTGCGACGTCCTGATCGGGGGCTTCCGCCCCGGCGTCATGGGGCGGCTGGGACTGGGGCCGGAGG
>NZ_JAGXJL010000081.1:0-29876 GCF_019091475.1 Streptomyces sp. GbtcB6
TGTATCCCGCCTTCACCTACTTCTGCGGTTTCAAGGTGGACCCCGGTGAATACAAGCTGATGGGCCTTGCGCCCTACGGAGAACCGGTCTATGCCGACCTGATCCGACGAGAGTTGATCAATCTCCGGGACGATGGCTCGTTCACCCTCGACATGCGCTACTTCGAATTCCTCCAGGGGCAGCGCATGGTCGGCCCCGCTTTCGAAGAGCTGTTCGGTGCCCCCATCAGGCAACCCGAGAGTCCACTGAGCCAGCGTGAATGCGACCTGGCCGCGTCGGTCCAGAAGGTCACCGAGGAAGCGGTGTACGGCCTGGCCAGGCGCGCGCAACAGCTCACCGGCGAGCGGAATCTCTGCCTGGCGGGAGGCGTGGCCCTCAACTGCGTGGCCAACGGCACGCTCAGCAGGTCGGGTCTGTTCGAGGACATCTGGGTGCAGCCTGCCGCGGGCGACGCCGGGTGCGCGGTCGGCGCCGCGCTCAGCGTCGCGGTTCCCCGTTCGGGCCGTCCGCATCTCGGGAACGGGACCGACGGAATGAGCGGGTCGCTGCTCGGACCCGAATTCTCCGACGAGGAGATCCGCGACTTCCTCACCGATCATGGTTACGTCTTCAAGGAATGCACGGAGAGCGAGATGCTCGACGTGACCGCCGGCCATCTCGCCTCCGGCGCTGTGGTCGGCTGGTTCCAGGGCAGGATGGAGTACGGTCCGCGGGCACTGGGTGCCCGGTCGATTCTCGGCGACCCGCGTAACGCGGAAATGCAGAAGACCATGAACTTGAAGATCAAGTTCCGTGAGTCTTTCCGCCCGTTCGCTCCGGCGGTCCTGAAAGAGGATGTCAGCAAATACTTCGACACCGACATGGACAGCCCTTACATGCTGATCGTGTCGCAGGTGGCGGAGAACGTTCTGGCGGGGGCGTCGCTCACGTCGGAAGGCGCGTCCCGGAGCCTGGGGCGCATCAACGACGTGCGGTCGGAACTGCCCGCGATCACGCACGTCGACCTCTCCGCCCGGGTGCAGACCCTGGACGAGGGGCGCAACGCCCCCTTCACGCAACTGCTGCGCGCGTTCAAGGACAAGACCGGCTGCTCTGTCCTGGTCAACACGTCGTTCAATGTGCGCGGCGAGCCCATCGTGCGTACTCCGGAAGAGGCCTATACCTGCTTCATGCGCACGGGAATGGACGTCCTGGTGCTGGGCCGCTTCGTGCTGCGCAAGGAGGACCAGCCGGAATTCAGCGAGGCCGTCGACTGGCGCGAGCAGATCCCCCTGGACTAGGGGGCGGGGCACTGGCCGCCGGAGTGGTCCGTCGGCTTGGACGGTCACCAGTAACGACGTTCACCCGTAACAAGGAGAAACCATGTTCGCGCGACTCCAGTCGCAGGTCCTGTTCGTCGTCGGATATCTACCGACCTTCGTCGTGCGCCGGCTGACCCAGTCGTCGCCGTTCGGGACGCGAGTCCACCACGCCGAGTCCGCCTGGGATCTGTGATGTCCAACATCATTTACAAGAACATCAACAAGCAGCCGCTGTGGGCGGACACCGGTGTGGGTGTCTGGCTGGAGGACCGCACGGGCAACCGGTATCTCGACACGTGCGGCGGTGTGGCTGTTTCCAGCCTGGGACACCGTCATCACGCGGTGGCGGAAGCGTTCGAACGCGAGGCCCGGAACCTGAGCTGGGCCCACGCGGGAAGCTTCACGACGGCTCCGGCGGAGGAGCTGGCCGGGCTCCTGGCCTCGTGGTCGAACGGACTTACGAAGGTCCAGTTCCTCAGCGGCGGATCGGAGGTCATGGAACTGGCCCTGAAGATCGTCTACCAATACCACCACGAGAACGGTGAGCCCGACCGGCGCATCGTCATCTCACGCCGGCAGAGCTACCACGGCAGTACGCTCGGCATGCTCGCCATCTCCGGCAACGGGCAGCGGCGTTCGGTGTTCGAGCCGGTCCTGGGACCTGCCGAGTTCGTGTCCCCTTGCTATGAGTACCGGGACAGGCAGCCCTCGGAATCCGTCGAGGAATACGCCCAGAGACTGGCGGACGAGCTTGAGGCGAAGATCGTCGAGACCGGTGCCCACCGGGTTGCGGCTTTCGTCGCCGAGACCGTGGTCGGTTCGACCAACGGTGCCGTGCCGGCGGTGCCCGGATACCTTCGGCGGGTCAAGGAGGTGTGCGAGCGGCACGGCGTTCTCCTGCTCCTCGACGAGGTGATGGCCGGAATGGGGCGAACCGGGCACCACTACGCCTACCTCGAGGACGGTGTCGTCCCCGATCTCGTGACGGTGGGCAAGGGGCTGGCCGCGGGGTACATGCCCATCGCGGCGGTGCTGGTCTCGGACCGGATCCACGACGCACTCGGCGCGGGCTCGGGCGTTCTCCAGAACGGGCAGACCCATGTGAACCATCCGTTGGCCTGCGCGATCGCTCTGGCCGTCCAGCGGACGATCGTCGACGACGATCTGCTGGCGAATGTCAGGGAACGGGGCCGGCAGTTGCAGGAGCGCCTGGAGAAGCGGTTCGCCGACTCGCCCCATGTCGGTGACATCCGTGGCCGGGGCCTGTTCGCCGGCGTCGAATTCGTCAAGGACCGCGAGACGCGTGAGCCGTCGACCGGCGGTGCCGCCTTGACCTCGGCGCTCAAGCAGGAGGGCTTCAGGAAAGGACTGCTGCTCTACCCCGGTCACGGCACGGTCGACGGTGAGATCGGGAACCACGTCCTGTTCGCGCCGCCGTTCATCGTCACCGAGGCCGACATCGACGAGATGGTCGTCCGCTTCGGCGAGGTGGTGGACACCTGCATGAAGCGAGGCTGAGGCTGCAGGACAGGGCGGGATGTGTCGGCATCCCGCCCTGTCCCGCAGAATTGGCGGGGGTCTGGACGGAATTTCGTGACGGTCACGATCACGGAATTGGTAGGCGGGGCCGGACAACCGCAGTATCCCTGCTGCTGTGGCCCAGTCCATGCAGGGTCAGCCCGACGCTTCCCCAGATCGCAAAGAGCAGAGCAGCTACCGAGCCTGCTGCAGGCCCATCGGTCAGACCGAACGCGACACCGGATGCAGCACCGAAGAGCAGTCCGGCCGGCGGCAGAGACCACGGCCGGCCCCGCAGCGTGCCGTTGCCCCCCCGCTCCCGCACCACCTTCAACAGACCCGAGAACTGCGTCAACCGCAGCCCCGTGAACGTCTCCACCCACACCCGATCAGCCCTCAACACCCCACAAAGGCTGTCCCGTAACGCCTGGCCGCAGTTGAGCTTCTGCGGCAGTGCCGGCTTCCACGACCTGCGGGGTGCCGACCACGGTGGGGCGCAGGACCGTCGGGCATGAACGGGAACGCCGTACTGGCCGGCGCCGGAGGGGCCGCCGGGCGGATGGCCGCCCTGCCAGAAACTGCGGGCGTGGCGTGGGAGGGGCTGTACTGCCCATCAGGTTCGGCTGGCTGATTGGGCTGGCTCCCAAGCGCTCCAGACTGGGGAGCCGAGGCCACCGGTGGCGGCTGCCGCTCGGCCAGCCCGTCGGCGGGGCAAGGCGAATCCCGCAGATTGATCACGATCCGATGCTCTAACTCACCGGCCAACGACGACGGGCGTCTACACGGACCGCCGAGATGAACTCCGCCGGCGGGAGGTATCCATGATCGGAAATGTAATGAATGATCAAGTTTGGGGCCACATAGAGAGTGCCGTCATCGGAAACGACCCTGATTTCCGCACTGCCGAGCTGGTACCTGGTGCCGAACCTGGGTGATTCGGCATAGCGATCAGTCTTTTCTGTGCAGATTGTGCAGTAATGATAGCCGCGGCTCTTTTTCTGTTTGAGCCGGCCAATATCGGCCAGAATCGCCAAATCGTCAGCGGAGACATCCCCCGTAGTGAACTCCTGATCCCCTTCGAGCCATCCGACGGTCAGGCCTTCCGGCTCGGAGTAGAAATCGAAATCATACAGGGAAAGGTCAGAGTAGTGCGTCACTTGTGCTTCCAATCGGTCCGCGGCGCCCCACACTACACCGAGGTTGGATCACATGAACGGGTCGAATTGTCGGTGCTGCCGCCCTCCGACGTTCTTCTTCACCCGCACGGAATGGAAAGATCTGCTCCAGGAGTACCCGGAAATCTCCGATCCGGCCAAGGGGAAGGGCCTCTACGGAATTCCGGCCGAGCTCCTCAATGAACTCCGCGACAACATCATCAATGGATCAGGAGGTGCCGTACAGGAAAGATAGGATCGTGCGATGATTCACAGCGAGGAGAGTGTCGCTGCCGAACTGGACCGCGTTCGGCAGCGCCCCGCGATCGAGTCGGCTCCGCCGGTTCTGGCCGCTTTCACTGTCGATGTACTCGAGGGGACCCCCGAGGCGTACGCGCTACGCGTACGTCGCGTCCTGTCGGCCGCCCTCCACCTGGCCTGCACGGCGGAGTTCGGCGATGAAGATCTGCCGACGGACGGGTTCCCCGACTGGTTCAAGACGGTCTCCGTCCAGGGCGGTGAGACGCCGCCACAGGAATTCGCCCGACACGGCCGCACCGCCTACGTGGACCGTAGCGGCGGAGGCCCTTGGTCCTCGCAGAACTGGATCTACCGGTTCGACCCGGAAGAGGATTCTCGCGGCTGGGAGTTCTGGGACATCGTCCGGGTGGGGCCGGCACGGCTCCGCGTCTGGGTCGACAGCTGGGGGGAGTCCTTCTTCGGCTCCCTTGAGCTGCTGTGGCTGCTGTACGCGGCCGGTGCCACACACGTCGAGGGACCGGAAGTTCACAAGGCGGGTACGTGGGCGTCCGAGGTGCGCGGTCGGTGACGGAGGCAAGGGCCATGCATCTGGCCCCTGGCCTTGGCCAATCCGCTTGGGTGAACCCGGATGTGTGGATCACGACTGCGTGATGAAGCGGATGAAGAAGGAGGCTCCGGTCGAACGGCTGGACGCCGGGCCGAAGCTTTCCGCGTACCGGCGGGGGATGCGGGAAAGGCTCCTCGCCGCCCCCGTCAGCCGACGCCCGAACGCTGGCAGCGCATCGCGTACACGCCAGTGAGCGGACTTCGCGTGAGAGACTCGGCGGTCAGCTCGCCGAGCCAGAAGGGCCGTTTGCCTTGTCGGACGCCATGCCGGTGCCGGTTCACCTCGACAAGGTGGTGGAGGGACTCGCGGGGAATCCCGCGTTACCGCCCGAGCTCGTCCGCCGCCTCTTCGCCTACCGCAGGGGCATTGGCAGCGTTGCCAAGCGCCCGGACCTGACCGACGACATGATCGCCGAGATCATCGCCGTTGACGATCGCCGGCTCACGCATTCGCTCGCGCTCAACCCCAGCCTCCCCCATGCCTTCCGAATGCGACTTGCCGAGCACCCGGATCCGGGGGTGCGCGCGGCCCTGGTGGTCGGTGCGGACGGCGCACCGCGAGAGCTGTTCGAGCAGCTGCTCTGCGACCCCGACGTGCGGGTGCGCGAGCACCTGGCGGAGGGCGATCATGTACCGGCGGATCTGCGTGCACGGCTGGCGGCCGACCCGGAGCCGAAAATCAGGGCGACGCTTGCCCAATGGTGGACACAGGCCCCCCAACCGGTGCGTCGGCTCCTGCTGACGGATCCCGAGGACGCGGTGCGCGCAGGAGCCTGCGCGACCTACTATCGGTCGCTACCGCCGCAGCCGGCAATCCCGACCTGCCGCCCCGGCACATGCACCAAATCCTCGCCCTGGCGGGCCTGTGACACCGGCGCGCGCTCCGAGCAACGGCCCACGCAGCCGTCGGCGATCACCGTGTGAACATACGGTGGGCACTGAAGCTGCTTCTCCAGCCGTCGCAGTGGTGTGTGAGCGAGGCATGACGTGAGTCATCAGGCAGCGCTCACAGACTCCTGCGCGGTCGGCCGGGGAAAGGGGGCCCGCGCGGCTCTCAGAGGCCGGCCGGGTGGCTGGAAAGCCAGTCCGCGTGTCGGTCACGCACACCGTCACGCTCTGCAGGCGTGACAAGGATGACGTCCGCGCCGCCGTCGTAGGGATGGTGGATGCGCCGCAGTTCCGTGTCGGCAACGAAGACTTCGACGAGCGCCTCGTCCGCGACGGCTCGCAACAGCCCGTCGAGGCATCCGCGGTTCCACCGGCGCTGGTCGGCGTACAGACGTGTGTGGGTGTGGTTCACCGGGTCGGGGTCGTCCTGGTCCGACTCGGTCCACCAGCGGATTCCGTCGGGGTGCAGCATCAGTCGTGGAGTCGGGTAGCCCGCGGGCCCGGTCGGTGTGTCCGACCAGTCCATGGTCACCACGAACACGTCCGTGTCCGCGAACAACTCGTCGAGGATCGTGTTGTACCGGTCCAGCACGATCGCGTACTCGTCCTCGGACTCCGGGTAGCGCTTCGAGCCGGGGAGGCTGTGGAAGCGCACCCAGCGATCCGCGTACCTGGTGCGGAACGTGTGAGCGACGGGAGGGCCCGACGGATGCCGTTCCCTCCACAAAGCCGCCAGGAGAGCAGGGTCGATGGCGAAACTCACCCCTTGGCTGGAGCCACACCGATCGGACAGGAAACGCCGGTTCACCGTGGCCGTTGACGTAGCGGTCAAGATACTGCTGGTGGTAGCCGTCCGCCGGGTAGAACGTACCGCCCGTCAAGCAAGGCGGGCGCCCATCCCGATGACGGTGGCTGCGGGCTGCGCCCGAACTGTGGACCGGGGTCGTCCTCGGGCCGGCCTTTCGAGGCGAGGATCATGGTCCCGTGATGAAGTGGACGAAGGAGACGCCCCCGGCCGGGCAGTCCGATCATGAGCCCGAACTCTCCGAACTCTCCGCATACCAGCGGGAGATGCGGAACCGGCTTCTCACGGCCCCGGTGGTGCCCGCGCCCGAACCCTGGCGGCCCGTCTTCGAGTACGAGTACGGCGTCCCTGTCGGCGGACTGCTCGGGATCGGCTTCGCGACGGACCCCGACACCGGTCACGATCTGGTGATGGTCGTCTCCCACGACGGGCACGGTCTCTTCGACGCCGTCACCGGCGAGAAGATCGCAAGGGACCGCGACCCCGCTCCCGAGGACAGCACCCCCGACGCAGTCGCCGACCTGTCCTGCCCCGGGCTTGGGCCGATCACCGGAAGCCGCGTACGCATCGCCGGGCTCTTCGGCGGCGGGCTGCACACCACCACCGAAGACGGCTGGACCCTGGAAGTCGTCACCCCGGCCTGGCCGAACGAACGGGTCCTGCTGTCCGGCGACGGCGGGCTCCCCCACGCGGGTCCGCACGGAGAGGAGTGGTGGCAGGAAAGCGGGATGCGCAGGCGGCCGGTCTTCCGGTGGAAGGCGGAGGCGTCTGTGCCCTTCCGCTCGGCTGTTGTGCGCCCGCTGATCTGAAGCGGTGATGCCGTCGCTGCGCTGGCTGGTGGCTTGAACGGAGGCGAAGGCGCACGGAAGGCTGTGCTGCCATGGGGCGGTTGGTGCTGGAAGGGACCCCTGCGCCGCGATGGACTGCTCCACTTCGCACAACCTTCCGGAACGCCGCCGGTCTAAACAGGCACACACCTACGCGAACTACTGGGGGGTAGTCATGCGACGGATAGGTACTGCACTGGCCGCGGTGATGCTGGCGGGTGGTGGCCTGCTGGCCGGCACGGTTCCGGCGGTGGCCGCGCCGACGGCCGTGGACTGTGCCGTGACGTGGGGAAGCCTGGACAAGACCGGTGACTCCGTTGCCTCCAGGCGGCTGACCGACGTGCGGACCGGACAGCACGAGTGCTTCGACCGGCTGGTCTTCGACGCCCAGGGCACGTCGGCCGACCCGATCGGCTACTACGTCCACTATGTCGACGTACTGCACCAGGACCCGTCCGACGCCGTCGTTCCGATCAAGGGCGGAGCCATCCTGGAGATCTCGCTGTTCTCCCCGCGCTACGACCCGGCGACCGGACAGCCCTACCCGCCGCTTCCGTCCGTCGACGTCACCGGGTACCGGACCTTCCGGGAGTTCAAGTTCACGGGTGGCTCCGAGGGCTACACCCAGGCCGGCCTGGGCGTCCGCGCCCGGCTGCCGTTCCGGGTCTTCCAGACGGCCAACCATCTCGTGGTGGACGTGGCTCACACCTGGTGACCCCGTACGGCCGGGGTGCGTTTCCACCAGG
The DNA here is from genome assembly GCF_019091475.1 of Streptomyces sp. GbtcB6. Taxonomy (NCBI): domain Bacteria; kingdom Bacillati; phylum Actinomycetota; class Actinomycetes; order Kitasatosporales; family Streptomycetaceae; genus Streptomyces; species Streptomyces sp. GbtcB6. The sequence goes on from NZ_JAGXJL010000081.1 coordinate 8,107, forward strand.
GCCGGCGGGGAGGAGAGCCGGTAGTGCACCCCGCCGGCTCCGCGCGGTTCGTGATTGACACCAACACGGCTACCGGGATGCGGACTTGGTCCAGCGCTGCCCTCTCACGCACGACTTCCGGACGGGGCGCGGCGCGAGCAGAAGCAGCGACGGGGGACGATGCCGGGACGAACGCGGCGCAGCGGCCCGGGTTCCTGATCGTAGACGAAGAAACTGATCCTGACCGGCTCCCACTCGCTGGACCCCGCCGTGAGGGTGAGGCAGCTCCTGGTGGTCGGCAGCGCGCCGCTGGGGACGGCGGGAGACCGGGGCCGAGCCGCTACGGCGGCTTGGCCGGCGTAGCGGCTCGGCCCAGGTCCTCATCCCACCGCCGGACTCTGTGAGGCCGTGCTGTTCGCCGGCGGAGTGAGGACGACCTGCGGCTGGCCTGCGACCGCGGGAGGCGGGGTCAGGTTCTGGGCCGGAAGATTGGGCGAGGTGGTTTCCTGGACGAGGGCCTGGGCGAAGTCGACCAGGCCGGTCTTCTCCACGACCGTGATGTGGTCCAGGACGGTGTCGTTGGCCAGGTCGGCCAGCGCGCGGACCAGCGAGTTCCTCGTGGTGGAGCGGACGCTCGCGATCGTGGTGAGGAACTGGCCGTTCGTCGCGCGCACGGTGGTGGCCATGTCCGAGTCGAACTGCTTGCCGCTTTCCCCGTTCAACCGGGACTCGAAGCTCTGCTGTTGCGGCGACGGCTGGTTGGGCAGCGTGATGCCCAGCTGATTGGCGACATTGCGGCAGGCGGCGTCCAACGAGGCATCCCCGTCGACCAGATGCGCCCCGGCGTTTCTGACCGCCTTCGTGGTCCCCTTCTTCAGCGCCTTCTGGCCGACGGGGTACTCCCACAGTCCGGCCGAGCGCACTTCGACCACGAAATCCCGGTCGGCTTCCGTCAGCGGTCCGGTCGCCGGGGTGGCGACGACCCGCTCGGGTGCGCTGCCGACCTTCTGAACTCCGAGCATGGCGGGGTAGAGGAGGGAGCCGAGGGTGATGCCGAGCGCACCACCCACAAAGAGAGTTCCCGCCGCCTTTCGTGAAACGAGCACCGTGTCTCCTGATCCGGTTCTTCGGATCCCGCACGCACAGACATACGGATGCGAGGGTTCCGTAGAACCTCTTGGGCTCGTCATGGGTTCGTAAAGCAATCGGTGGCAGGTGAGGGGCTGCTCCCGGGCCGGTCGGTTCCCGGCAGCGTGCGGCCGCGGTGCGGGGTGAGGCGCGCCTGTCCGTTCAGCGGCGCGAAGAAGGGCCGTTCGGCCCTATCGGAGCCGGGTGCCTCACGGCCGATCATGTAGCGGCGACCGGGAAGGGCCAGGTCCATTCCCGCACTTCTGTTCCTTCCCGGCTCGTCGATGACACCAGTTGATGGGGAGGGTGCCGTTCGGTTGAGGAGATACAGAAGTCGGGGACCGTGGGACCACGCGGTCGAGTGCCGTTGTACGCGGCCGTCCCACCTGCACCGGAGAGCTCCGTGAACACCTCGGCACGGTGGGCGCCATGCCGGTGGCCGGTTCTCTGGTACCACGGATGTATGGGGATTGAACGGTTCATCGGCATCGACCTCGCCTGGGCGCAGAGCAGAGCCCGTGCCAAGCCCAATGAAACGGGCGTAGCCGCCATCGACAGGCACGGCGTCGTGATCGAATGCGGCTGGACCTGCGGACTCGAAGAGACGATGTCATGGCTGGCCAGGACAGCTGTCGACGGATCGACCCTGGCATTCGTCGACGCACCGCTGGTCGTCGACAACCCTGTTGGCCAGCGGACGTGCGAGCGGGAGGTCGGCCGGCGGTACGGCCGTTGGAAGGTGAGCGCGAACAGCACCAACCAGAGCTCTCCTCGACGGGCTGGGGTGCTGCTACGGGAATGGCTGCAGGAGTCGGGCTGGATCTACGACGACGGCAGAAGCGGACCGCCGACCGGCGATCGGGTCTTCTCCGAGTGCTATCCGTACACGACCTTGGTCGGAGCCGCCGAGCTGGGCTACGACCAGGAACGCCCCACGTACAAGCGTCGGCCGGCACGAGTTCCGACGGCGAAGTGGCGAGCGGTACGGGCGGCGGAGTGCGACAGGCTGATCGCGCACATGGCGGGCCTGGCCACCACCGATCCGCCCCTCCTGCTCTCCTCCCACCCGATCTCCCGTCGGCTGCTCTCCGAGCCCTCACCCCACAAGGCGGCTGACTACAAGCATCGGGAAGATCTCATCGACGCGCTGCTCTGTGCGTGGACAGCCGCGCTGTGGTCCCGGCACGGACTGGCGCGCTGCCAAGTACTTGGAGCGGACAACCCCCTACCTCCCGGACAGGCTCCCACCATCATTGCGCCTGCCCGCCCCGAGCAGCGACGTGGCCGCGAGGCGAGCTGAACCGAGAGTCCCCGTCGCCGTGTCCCAGCTCATCGCAGTCCGCCGATACCGGAGGGCCCGTGCCGAGGGCGGTGCGCTTCGACGGCCGGTCGGTCGAGGACCGCGCGTCGCTGTTCCGACCAGAAGGAAGAGAGACATGAAGTAGTAAGAAAGAAGCGGGAGTTCGGTCATAAGATGTGCCGCGAATGACCCCCGCCCCGGCCGAAGGACGTACACGACCCATGAGCGACTCCGCCACGACGCCCGACCCGGCTGACCAGCAGAAGATCGACACGTCGGTGCCGCACTCCGCCCGTATCTGGAACTACTGGCTCGGCGGCAAGGACAACTACCCCGTCGACGAGGCGGCCGGGGACGCGTACACCGAGGTGTTTCCCGGGATCGTCACCATCGCCCGGTCCAGCCGGGCCTTCCTGCGGCGCAACATCGCGTATCTCGTGGCCGAGGCGGGTATCCGGCAGTTCCTGGATGTCGGTACCGGGCTTCCGACCGCGCAGAACACCCACGAGGTCGCCCAGGGGCTCGCTCCCGAGGCGCGGATCGTCTACGTCGACAACGATCCGATGGTGCTCGCCCACGCCCGTGCGCTGCTCTACTCCACCGAGGAGGGCGCAACCGCCTACATCGACGCCGACGTGACGGAGCCGGAGCGCATTCTCGAGGTCGCCGCCAAGACGCTGGACTTCGGTCGTCCCACCGCGCTCATCCTCAGCAACATCCTGGGGCACGTCGCCGACTACGACCAGGCCCGTTCCATCGTCACCCGGCTGATGGACGCCCTGCCCTCGGGCAGTTACCTCTCCATCAACGACGGGTCGCGCGGCATCGACCCCGTCTTCGAGCAGGCTCAGGACGCCTACAACAACAGTGGCGCCGTGCCGTACAACCTGCGCAGCATTGATGAGATCACCACGTTTTTCGAGGGACTGGAGCTCGTCGAACCCGGTGTCGTGTCGGTGACGGAGTGGCGGCCGGAGGCCGGTTCGGGCGCTCCGGAGGTCGTCGCCGAGCACGGTGGGCTTGCGCGGAAGCCGTAACGGCAGGAGTGCGCGGCCAGGCGGACGGGACGGTAGCGGGTCGGCGGCGGCCGTGTCGGTCAGGCCGCCGCGCTCAGTGTGTCCGCCAGGCGGCGGCGGGCCGCGCGGGTCGCCGGGAGGGCGGACAGGGTCGCCGCGCCCAGGACCGCCGCCGTGCCGAACAGGAGCAGCAGGAGGAACGGCGGGCTCTGCGCGATGCCCGCGCCGATGCCGCTCGATCTGCCCTGGGTGTTGATCAGCCAGTGGGCCAGCGGGGTGCCCAGGGCCGTACCCGCCAGGACCGCTGCCAGTGCCGTGCAGCCGGTGGCCGTGACGGTGATCGCCGTGATCTGGCGGGGGGAGAGGCCGATGGCCTTGAGGGCGAGCAGGTCGCGTTCGCCCTCGCGCACCGTGCCGCCGATGGTGGTGAGGAGTTCGATCAGGCCGATCAGGGCGAGGACGGCTATGACGCCGGCCGCCACTCCACGTAGGGGGGAGAGGCCGTCCGCCGGGTTGGTCACGGTGTGCACGTCCAGGCGGCCGTCCCCGGCTGCGGTCAACCGGCCGGCGGCCTGGCGTACGTCGGTGCCGGGGCGCAGTCGGACCTGGTAGAGGGTGGGGTCGTTCTCGCGCAGGGTGTCCAGGGACGTGGAGATGACCCGGCCGGCGTTCTCCGTCTCGATGCTGCGGCCGACGATGTGCAGGATCTGCGGCTGGTTGCTGACGGTCATCCGTACCCAGTCGCCGACGCGCACGTCCAGCAGGTCGAGCAGGCCCTGGCCGGCCACCGCCTCGTCGGCGCCGCGCGCGGGGCGGCCCTCGGCCAGGGCGTACGGGTAGGGGGCGCGGGCGGTGCCGAAGCCGCGCAGGGCGATCGTGGCCGTCTGGCCGGGGACCAGGGCGGCCACCTCTACGCCCGGGTAGGCGGCGGCGACCTGCGGGTCACGGGCCAGCAGGGCGCGGGTGTCGCGGTCGTCGAGGCCTGCGTCCGCGTGGACGGTGAGCGCGGCCGGGAGGCCGATCCGGCCGGGTTCGCTGTGGAAGCGGCTGATGGTGGTCCACGCGCTCATCGCCACGACGATGAGGAGGAGGGGGAGTGCCAGCCGGGCCACGGTGGTGAGTGAGCGGGTTCGGCGGGCGAAGGCGGTGTGCCAGCCCAGGACCAGTGCGGGGGGTACCCGCAGGCCCAGCGCGCGGCGGGCGGGGGCCGAGAGGCGTCCGCCCACCAGCGGGGTGGCGGCGCCGCCCCGGACCGACGGGAGTGGCGTCGGTACCGGTGGAACCCGGCCCGCACGCCAGGCTGCCAGGCCTGTCGTCGCGGCTATGAACAGCACCGCGCCGGCGGGGATCGCCACCAGTGTCACCGCGTGGCCGGGCAGGCCCTGCCAGAGGGCGATCGCGTCGCCCAGGCGGCCGGGGAGCCTGCTGCCCAGGGACCTGGTCAGGGCGGCCGCGGTCACCGCGCCGAGGAGCGCGTACGCGATGTGCTGGAGGAGGAAGACGCGGACCACCTGGTCCGGGGTGAAACCGATCGCCTTGAGGATGGAGATGTCGCGGAGATGGCCGCGGATGCGGGTGGTGATCGCGCCGTGGACGGCCAGGCCCGCGGCTATCAGCGCGCCCAGTCCGAACAGGCCCAGCACCTGGCCGAGCAGCCGGTTGTCGCCCTGTGCCTCGGCGCGCGCCTGCTGCCAGGTGGCGACCTCGCCGATCACGCCGGCGCCCAGGACGGTCACGGCGCGCTGCACGGCGTAGTCCGTGTCGTCGGGGTTGGTCAGGCGCAGGCCGATGACCTGGCCGTTCGGGGTGCGGACGACGGACGGCGGGGCCCAGACCAGGCCGGGCTGCTCGTCCGGGTCGTAGCGCGGCTCGGCGCTGTCGGCGATGCCGAGCACGGTCACCGTGCGGGCGGTGCCGAGCAGGGTGAGCGTGTCGCCGGGCTCGGCGAGCAGGGCGCGGGCCAGATGGCTCTCCAGGACCACGCCGTCGGGGTTCGCCGGGTCGAGCCAGTGGCCGGAGAGGAGGAGGGGGCGGGCGATCGTGAGGTGCTGGGGGGTGGCACGGAGTTCCACGGCGGCGCGAGTGCCGTGGGAGGTGAGGGTGGTGGTCTCGGTGGCGTACGGGCCGGCCTCGGACTCGACGCCGCCCAGCCCGGTGAGCTTCGACAGCTGCGCGGACCGGGCGGTGTGCAGCCACACGTGCGCGCCGCGGCTCTGCTCGAAGACGCGCTCCCAGGGGTTGGTGGCATAGCCGAACAGAGCTGTTGCAAGGAGAAGCGACAGGACGATTCCGACGGTGGCCAGCACCAGGAACAGTGCCTCGCCGCGGTGCGTGCGCAGATCGGAGTGCGCCCAGCGCAAGGTCGCCCGCATACGGCTCAGCCCCTTCGGGGGACGTCGTACGTCCGCATGTCGGTCCGTCAGTCCGTCAGTTCCAGCACGCCGGATATCCCGGTGCCGCGGGTGGGCGTGCCGTCCAGTTCCGCGTCGTCGGCTATCCGGCCGTCGAAGAAGCTGATCACCCGGTCCGCGGCGCTGGCCAGCCGGGCGTCATGGGTGACCAGCAGGATCGTCTGGCCGCGGCCGTGGAAGCGGGAAAGGAGTCGCATCACCTCGCGGGTGCCCTTGCTGTCCAGGCTGCCCGCGGGTTCGTCGGCGAGGAGGAGCGGGGGATGGTTGATCAGGGCGCGGGCCAGCGCGACGCGTTGTTGCTCGCCGCCGGACAGTTCGCCCGGGAGGCTGCGGTCCTTGCCGTCGAGGCCCAGCTCGGCCAGGAGTTCGATGCGTTTGGCGCGTGCCTGCTTCGGGGGGACACCGGCGAGCAGTGCGGGCAGCTCCACGTTGTCGGCGACCGACAGGTTGGAGACCAGGTTGAAGAACTGGAAGACGATCCCGATCCGCTTCCGGCGCTCGACGGCCCAGCGGGCCTCGCTCCAGTCGTCCGCGCGGGTGCCGTCCAGCCAGACGCTGCCGGCGTCCGGCCGCTGCAGTCCGCCCAGCAGATGCAGCAGCGTCGACTTGCCGGCCCCGGACGGACCGGTGACGGCGACGAACTCGCCCGGCCGCAGGGAGAGGTCCACCCCGCGTACGGCACGGGCCGGGGCGCCCTCGCCGTGGTGCGTCTTGACCAGGCCCTCGGCGCGCAGCACAGGAGTGGCCGGGCCCTCGGCGCGCAGCGCAGGAGCGGGAGTCTCGCTCATTCCAGCTCCTCCAGTCATTCCAGCTCTTCCAGTCCCGCCAGGTCTTCCAGTTCCTCCTGGCACCGTTCCAGCCAGTCGAGGTCGGCCTGCAGGTGCAGCATCGCGCCCTCGATCAGCAGATGGGCGATCCGGTTGTCGCGGTTCTCGGCGGCGGCCAGCTTCGACAGGCTGCGCATGGTGGTCAGGTACTGCCGCCGCTGCCGGTTGATCAGGGCGATCTGGTCGGCGAGTCCGGTCCGCGGAGCGAGCGCCAGCTTCATGAAGAACTCGTCCCGCACCCGGGGCTCGTCCTCGGGTTTCTCGAACCAGGCGCGGAGTTCGTCCTGCCCGGCCTCGGTGAGGTGGTAGACCTTCTTGTTGGGACGGCTGGACTGCTCGACGTCCTCGCCCTCGATCAGCCCCTGCTTCTCCAGGCGGCCCAGGGTCACGTAGACCTGGCCGATGTTCGGCTGAGGGTACGCGGAGCCCAGCAGTTGCTCAAGGTCCTGCTTCAGCTCGTAGCCGTGGGCCGGACCGCGCGCGAGGAGTGCCAGGAGGGGCAGGCGCACGTGTGCAGTCCTCCTGTCTACCGATTGTGCTCCGCACCCTAGTATCGCCCATACCTAACAGGTATACATGGCCTCCGACTCGGGGTGAAGGTGCCCCGTGCGGTCGCGGTGCACAGGGAGGAACCTATGCGGTGGTTGCGTGCCGCGGGTAGGGGTCTCCTGGCTCTGGTCGTGGTCATGACCGGATACGTCGCCTCGGGGGCCCACCCCGGACAGGGCGGCGGCGGCCGCGGCCCGCTGACCGTGGCCACCGCGGGAGACCTCACGGGCTATCTCGGCCCGCTCCTGGAGGGCTGGAACCGCACCCACCCCGGCGAGCGGGTCACCCTCGTCGAACTCCCCGACTCCGCCGACGAGGCGCACGCGCAGATGGTCACCGACCTGCGCGGCGGCGACCGCAGCCGGTTCGACGTCCTCAACATCGACGTCGCCTGGACCTCGGAGTTCGCGGCGGCGGGCTGGATCCGGCCGCTGCCCCGCGACCGCTTCCCGCTGGGCACCTTCCTGCCGCGGGTCGTCGACACGGCGACCTACGACGGACGGTTGTATGCGGTCCCGTACGTCACCAACGCCGGTCTGCTCCTGTACCGCGCGGACATCCTCGCCAAGGAGGGGGTGCGCCCGCCGCGTACCTGGGCCGAGCTGGAGCAGGACGCGAAGACCATCGCGCCGAAGTACGGACTCGGCGGTTACGCGGGCCAGTTCCTGCCCTACGAGGGGCTCACCGTGAACGCCGCCGAGGCTGTGTACTCGGCCGGCGGCACCATCCTCGGGGACGAGGGCGCCAAGGTCACCGTCGACTCCGCGGCGGCCCGCGAGGGCATCGGGTTCCTCGCCCGCGGGGTGCGGGAGGGCTGGATTCCCAAGGCCTCGCTGACGTACACGGAGGAGGAGTCCAAGCAGGCCTTCCAGGACGGCCACCTGCTCTTCCTGCGCAACTGGCCGTACGCGTACGTCGGCGCCTCGGCCCGGGGCTCGGCGGTCGCCGGCAAGGTCGGCGCCGTACCGCTGCCGGGGCGCGACGGGCCGGGGACCAGCGTCCTCGGCGGCTCCAACCTGGCCGTCAACACCCATGCACGGCACCCCGACTCGGCCGCGCGGCTGATCGCGTACCTCACCAGCGCGCCCGTGCAGCGCCAGGTACTCACCCGCGGCGCGCTGCCGCCGGTGCGCGCCGCGCTGTACGACGACCCCGCGCTGATCCGGGAGTTCCCCTATCTGCCGACCCTGCGCGCCAGCGTGCAGGCGGCCCGGCCGCGCCCCAAGAGCCCGCGCTACGACCAGGTCAGCCTGGTGGTGCAGGCCGTCGTGCACGACGCGATGACCGGGCACGAGACGCCCGCGGCGGCGGTGCGCCGGCTGGCGCGGGAACTGGCCGCTCTCTCCGACCGATAGTTACTTGTTAAGTAACGCGACGGTCTCTTCTGCTCTCTCCGTGGGCAATATTTCCTGATATAGACACCCAACTTGGCAGTAGCTTTCGCGCAACTCGTTGACACTCTCTCGTCATGCCTACTTAACATGCATGCATAACGGATGCCCTTCACAGAGACAGGTCAACGGGTTGAACAGGCACCCTTGGTGGCGTGACGCAGTGATCTACCAGGTGTACGTCCGCAGCTTCCTGGACAGCACCGGCGACGGCATCGGCGATCTGGCCGGCGTCCGGGCCGGGCTGCCGTACCTGAAGAAGCTCGGTGTCGACGGGATCTGGCTGAGCCCCTTCTACCCCTCGCCGCAGCACGACCACGGCTACGACGTGGCCGGCTACTGCGACGTGGACCCGCTCTTCGGCGACCTCGCCGAGTTCGACCTGCTGACGGCGGCCGCCCGGCGGCTCGGCATGAAGGTGCTGCTGGACATCGTCCCCAACCACTGCTCCGACGAGCACCCGTGGTTCCGGCAGGCCCTCGCCGCCGCACCCGGCAGCCGGGAGCGCGGCCGCTTCCACTTCGCCGACGGCCGGGGCCCCGACGGCTCCGAGCCGCCCAACAACTGGCACTCCATGTTCGGCGGCCCGGCCTGGACCCGGGTGACCGAGGCGGACGGCCGGCCCGGACAGTGGTACCTGCACATGTTCGCGCCCGAGCAGCCAGACTGGAACTGGCGCACCCCCGAGGTCGCCGCCGAGTTCGACCAGGTGCTCCGCTTCTGGCTGGACCGGGGCGTCGACGGCTTCCGTGTCGACGTCGCCGCCGGTCTCTTCAAGCACCCCGAGCTGCCCGACTCCCCGGACCCGGAGGCCGACGCCCGCACCCGCGACTCGGTCAACCCCCTCGCCTGGAACCAGCCCGAGGTGCACGACGTCTGGCGGCACTGGCGCGCGGTGTGCGAGGAGTACACGGCACGCGACGGCCGCGAACGCCTCCTCGTGGGTGAGGTGTCGGTGCCGACCGCCCGCGATCACGCGCTGTACGTCCGGCCGGACGAGCTCCACCAGGCCTTCTTCTTCGACCTGCTGAGCGCGCCCTGGAACGCCGACGCCTTCCGCAAGGTCATCGGCGAGGCCATGCAGGACATCGCCGGCACCGGCTCCACGGTCACCTGGGTCCTCAACAACCACGACCAGGTCCGCACGGTCACCCGCTACGGCGAACCCACCCCCGAGGGCAGCGGACTCGGTGCCGCCCGGGCCCGCGCCGCAGCCCTGCTGATGCTGGCGCTGCCCGGCGCCGCCTACATCTACCAGGGCGAGGAGCTGGGCCTGCCCGAGGTCGTCGACCTGCCCGACGACGTGCTCACCGACCCGATCTTCCGGCGCACCGGCAGCCGGGCCCGGATCCGCGACGGCTGCCGGGTCCCGCTCCCGTGGTCGGGCCAGGCCTCCCCGTTCGGCTTCACCTCCGGCGCCGAAGGGGCCCGGCCCTGGCTGCCGCAGCCCGACTACTTCGCCGAGTACGCCACCGACCGCGCCCTCGCCGACACCCGCTCCTTCTGGCACCTGTACCGCGACGGACTCCAACTCAGGTCCCGGCTGCCCCAGTTGGGAGACGGCGCGCTGGAGTGGCTGGACACCCCGCCCGGCGTCCTCGGCTTCGTCCGCGGCGACGGCCTGGTCTGCGCCGTCAACTTCGGTACGGCACCCACCCCCGCACCCGTCTCCGGCACCCCCCTGCTCGCCAGCGGCCCCTGCCCCGCCGGAGTGCTCCCCGGCTCCACCGCCGCCTGGTGGATCAACGACCTCTGACCCCACCCCCGTTCAACTCGCGCTTTTCCGAAGGGACATCAACGATGATGCGACGACGCACCACCCTGCTCACCGGCTGCACCGCCCTCGTCCTCGCGCTCGGCGCCACCGCCTGCGGAGGCAGCAGCGGCCCGGTCTCGGCCGGCGGCGGCGACAAGGCGCTCAACGGCCAGACCGTCACCGTGGCCGGCGTCTGGTCCGGCGACGAACTGAAGAGCTTCCAGAAGGTCCTCGACGCGTTCAGCGCGAAGACCGGCGCCAAGACCCAGTTCGTCTCCACCGGCGACAACGTCTCCACCGTCATCGGCAGCAAGATCGAGGGCGGCAACGCCCCCGACGTCGTCATGGTCCCGCAGGTCGGCGTGCTCCAGCAGTTCGCCAAGAGCGGCTGGCTCAAGCCGCTCTCCAAGACCACCCAGCAGTCCGTGGACAGCAACTTCGCGCCGGTCTGGAAGAACTACGGCAGCGTCGGCGGCACCCTCTACGGCCTGTACTTCAAGGCCGCCGACAAGTCCACCGTCTGGTACAGCCCCGACGCCCTCGACCAGGCCGGCGTCAAGCCGCCCACCACCTGGGCGGAGCTGCTGAAGGCCGGGCACACCGTCTCCGACTCGGGGCTCGCGGCCTTCTCCATAGGCGGCGAGGACGGCTGGACCCTCACCGACTGGTTCGAGAACATCTACCTCTCCCAGGCCGGACCCGAGAAGTACGACGCCCTCGCCGCCCACAAGCTCAAGTGGACCGACGCGTCCGTGGTCAAGGCGCTCGGCACGCTCGGCACCCTCTTCAAGGACAAGCAGCTGATCGCGGGCGGCCAGAAGGAGGCCCTCAACACCGACTTCCCGGGCTCCGTCGAGAAGGTCTTCGGGCCCAAGCCGGAGGCCGCCATGGTCTACGAGGGCGACTTCGTCGCCGGCGTCGCCCACGACCAGTTCGGCAAGACGATCGGCACGGACGCGACGTTCTTCCCCTTCCCGGCCGTCGACGGCGGCACGGCGCCCGTGGTCAGCGGCGGTGACGCGGCGGTCGTCCTGAAGGCCGGCAAGAACACCACGGCCGGCATGAAGCTCCTGGAGTACCTGGCCACGCCGGAGGCCGCGGCCGTCTGGGCCAAGGAGGGCGGCTTCCTGTCCCCGAACAAGAACCTGGACCTGTCCTCCTACAGCGACGACGTCACCCGGGAGATCGCCAAGTCCCTGGTGGGCGGCGGCGACTCGGTCCGCTTCGACATGTCCGACCAGGCACCCGCGGCCTTCGGCGGCACCAAGGGCGCCGGCGAGTGGAAGATCCTCCAGGACTTCCTGGCCGACCCGTCCGACCCGAAGGCGGCCGCCGCACAGCTGGAGACCGCCGCGGCCAAGGCGTACAAGGGCTGACGGCCGTGACCGCGACTGTGGTTAAAGAGGCCGGCCCACCCGTGACCGGGCAGGCCGAACGTGCCAGACGGGCCCGGCGCCGCGGGCGGATCATCGCCCTGCTCTTCGTCTTCCCGGCCCTGCTCCTGCTGGGCGCGCTGGTCGTCTACCCCGTGCTCTTCTCGATCGGCCGCAGCTTCTTCGACGCGTCCGGCACCCGGTTCGTCGGCGGCGACAACTACACCGAGATGTTCCGCGACCCGGCGACCCTCAAGGCCGTCCGCAACACCGTGATCTGGGTGATCGTGGCCCCCACCCTGCTCACCGGACTCGGCCTGATCCTCGCCGTGCTGGTGGAGAAGGTGCGCTGGGCGACCGCCTTCAAGCTGCTGCTGTTCCTGCCGATGGCGGTGTCCTTCCTGGCCGCCGGCATCATCTTCCGGCTCGCCTACGACGAGGACCCGCACAAGGGCGTGCTCAACGCGGCCGTGGTCACCGTGCACAACGCGTTCAAGGGCACCGCCGAGTACCCCACCGCCCGCGCCCGCACCGGCCAGGACCTCACGGCTGAGAAGGACGGCTCGTACCGCACGCCCGCGAACCTCGGGCCGGGCGACACGGTGACGCTCGGGCTGGTGGGCGTCGCCCCGAAGGACCTGCCGGGCGGTGCACAGCCCGCCTACGCGGCGGCGCAGCGCCGGGCCGCGGCCGGTGAACTGGGCGGGGTGGTCTACCTGGACTTCACCCCGGGCGGCGGGGGCAGTCCGGGCGTGGTCGACCGTACGGAGAGCGGGCTGCCGCGGATGAAGGTCGAGGCGGTGCGCGCCGACGGCAAGGCGGTCGCGAGCACCAGCACCGCGGCCGACGGCTCCTTCCGCTTCACCGGACTGGCGGCCGGCTCCTACGGGGTCGAACTGCCCGCCTCCAACTTCGCCCAGCCCTACCAGGGCGTCTCCTGGCTCGGACCCACCCTCGTCACGCCCGCCATCATCGGGGCCTACCTGTGGATCTGGACCGGGTTCGCGATGGTGCTGATCGGCGCCGGGCTGGCCGCTCTGCCCCGGGACGCCCTTGAGGCCGCCCGGATGGACGGCGCGAACGAGTGGCAGATCTTCCGGCGCATCACCGTGCCACTGCTGGCGCCGGTGCTCACCGTGGTGTTCGTGACCCTCGTCATCAACGTGATGAAGGTCTTCGACCTCGTCTACATCATCGCGCCGGGGCCGGTACAGGAGGACGCGACCGTCCTCGCGACCCAGATGTGGCTGGTGTCCTTCGGCGGCGGCAACAACCAGGGGCTCGGCAGCGCGCTCGGCGTGCTGCTGCTGGTCCTGGTGATCCCGGCCATGGCCTTCAACGTCCGGCGCTTCCGGAGGAGTCAGCGATGAACGCGATCAGGCGCGGCCTGGGCAACGCCGTGGTGCAGGCCTTCCTCGTGGTGGTCGGGCTGGTCTGGCTCACCCCCCTCGCCGGGCTGCTGCTGTCCTCGCTGCGGTCCTCGCAGGACTCGGCGAGCAGCGGCTGGTGGACGGCGTTCACCAGCCCCGGGCAGCTGTCCTTCGACAACTACTCGGCCCTGCTGAAGAACTCGGGCATGACCCAGGCCTTCTGGAACACCGTGCTGATCTCGGTACCGGCGACCACGCTGGTGGTCGTGGTGGCCGCGCTGGCCGGATACGCCTTCGCCTGGCTGGACTTCCCCGGCCGTGAACCCGTGTTCCTGCTGGTGGTCGCCCTGTTGGTGGTACCGGTGCAGATCGGCCTGCTGCCCGTCGCCAAACTCTTCGGGCAACTGGGGCTGTTCGGCACGATTCCCGGTGTGGTGCTGTTCCACGTGGCGTACGGGCTGCCGTTCGCGGTGTTCCTGCTGCGGAACTACTTCGCCGAGATGCCCAAGGAGATGCTGGAGGCCGCCCGGATGGACGGCGGCAGCGAGTGGCGGATCTTCACCCGGCTGGTGCTGCCGGTGGGGCGGCCGGCGATCGCCAGCCTCGCCATCTTCCAGTTCCTGTGGGTCTGGAACGACATGTTGGTGGCCCTGTTGTTCGCGGACAGCTCCTCGCAGCCGCTGACCGTCGAACTCCAGTCACAGATCCGGCAGTTCGGCAGCAACATCGACGTGCTGGCGCCGGGCGCGTTCCTGTCCCTCGTGGTGCCCGTGGTGGTGTTCTTCGCCTTCCAGCGGCACTTCGTGCAGGGCGTGATGGCGGGGTCGGTCAAATAGCCCGGAGAGAGGCTCCCCTTCGGGCGGAGCCTCTTCCCCTTCGGTCGGCTACCCGCGTCACGCTCACGGCGCCATGGCGGCCCGCTGCTACACAGGCGACACAATCCGCCGCACGAGCAACGGAGTTCGGCATGGACATCCGCTCCACCAGAAGAGGACTCTTCCGGGCCGCCGGGGGCGCTTCCCTCGGCGCCATCGGGTTGGCGACGGCCGGGGCTCCCGCCTCGGCGGCGCCGTCGCTCCCGGAGACCGGCGGCGCACTGGAACCGGGCCAGGGAACCGCCCTCGTCCAGCGGTTCTGTGCCGTGTGGTCGAACCTGGACGCCGCCGAACTGGCCGCCTTCTTCGCCGAGGACGCCACCTACCAGAACATTCCCCTGCCGGGTGTCATCACGGGACGCGACGCGATCCAGCAGGCCCTCGCGGAGCAGATCCGGATTCTCCAGTACACCACCCTCAACATCCAGAAGGCCGTCTCCTGGCGGAACACGGTCATCGCGACACGCATCGACTCGTATCGCTACACGAACGCCGACCACGACGTCGACCTCCCGATCGTCGGCGTCTTCGAGCTGACGCCGGACTTCCGGCAGTTCACCTCCTGGGTGGACTACTTCGACCTCGGCCAGTCCGAGTTCGGGACCGCCACCTGACCCCTCCCGAGGGCCGGCCGCTCCTGCGTCCCGCGGCGGTCGTGACGCGCTCTTCACACAGAGTGATACGTGCCTGTCGGGCGCCTCTCCCGGCTCGCCTCGCCTCCCCTGATCGGCGTGCCCAGCATGGGAAGGACGCCGTCGGGCCCGGCGTCATCGCCGGTATCGCCCGTGCGGCGCTTCCCGACAGCCGTACGCCCTGGGCCTGGTACGTCGAGGACTACGACCGTGTCCGCGACACCATGGCCCAGGTCCTGGACGGCTTCGAGGACTTCAACCGGCGGGTACGGCTGCCGCTGGGGTTCCGGATCCGGCAGCCCGCGCGGGAACTCGTCTTCTGTACCCCCTCCGGGCGCGCCGAGTTCTCCTCGGCGCCGCTGCCCGACGTCGTACCCGCGCCCGGCACCCTGGCGCTCGGCACCATGCGCTCGCACGACCAGTGGAACACCACCGTCTACTCCGACGACGACCGCTACCGGGGGATCAGGAACCTGCGCACCCTCGTCTTCATGAACGCGGCCGACATGCGCGAACGCGGCATCGAGGAGTTCGACCCGGTCGACATCACCAGTACCGCCAAGGACGGCAGCACCCGGGTCCTGAACGGCTTCCTCGCCGTTCCGTACGACCTGCCCCGCGGCTGCGCGGCCGGGTACATGCCCGAGATGAACGTGCTGATCGCCCTGTGCGACTACAGCGAACAGAGCGACCAGCCGTTGATGAGGCACATCCGGGCGACGATCGACCGAGCCGCCGCCGTGACGATGAACAGCGATGAACGATGAGGGCGATCGGCATCCCGTCCCGCATCATGGGACATCCCTGCCCGCACTCCTTCGTCAGGAGCCCGCGCCATGCCCGACACCGGCGGTGCCCACGCTCTGCTGACGGTTTGTGAGGGCAGCGGCGCCCAGGCCTTCGCGCGGCCCTGCGAGAAGTACGCCGACTCTCCGGCCGGCGTCCCCGGCACACCGCCGTACGACGGCTTCGGCCCCGAACGCCCGCCCCTGCACCGGGAGTTGGTGCCGCGCGTTCCCTCGCCCCACGGCCGTACCGGAGGCCGCGCATGACCGACGGCCGGGCCGCCGAGCACCTCCCTCATGGCGAAGAGCCGCTGATCGGACGCGAGGCCGACCTGGAACGGCTGGACGGCTTCCTCGCCGGCATCCCGCGGCAGGGCGGCGGCTCGCTGGTGGTGCTGGGGGACCCGGGGGTCGGGAAGAGCGCGCTGCTCGCCGAGGCCGTCCGCCGGGCCGAGGCCGCGGGGCTGCGGGTGCTGCAGGCCGCGGGGGTGCAGTACCGGGCGCAGGCCGGTTACGGCGCGCTGCAGCAGTTGCTGACGTCGGTGCCGGAGATCCAGTCGAGGGCGGCGCGGAGCCCCGTCCTCGCCGGGGCCCTCGGCTTCGAACGGGGCACGGCGCCCGGGCCCGACGCGGTCACCGAGGCCGTGGTGGCGCTTGCCGCCGAGCTCTCCCGTGACATGCCCACGCTGCTTGTGCTGGACGACGCCCAGTGGCTGGACCGGGCCAGCGCCGTCGTCCTGGGGCAGGTGGCGCGCCGGCTCGCCGGCACCGGTACGGGGCTGGTCTGCGCGGCCCGGCCCGGTGAGGAGAGCTTCTTCGACCACAGCGGGCTTGCGCCGCACGAACTGGGCCCGCTCGGCGAGGCCGCCGCCGGTGAACTGCTCGGCCGCCGGTTCCCGGAGATGGCGTCCCGGGTCCGGCGGAGGCTGATCGCCGACGCCGAGGGCAACCCCCTGGCGCTGCTGGAACTCCCGGCCGCGCTGAGCGAGTCCCAGCGCATCGCGTCCCAGGCCCTGCCGGCCCGCATTCCGCTGACCGAACGGCTCCAGTCGACCTTCGCCGCCCGCATCAGGACACTGCCGCCCGTCACCCGGCACCTGCTGCTGGTGGCGGCGCTGGAGGGCAGCGGCGACCTGGTGGTCGTGCGCCGGGCGGGGGCCGGGGGAGGTGCCCTGAAGTACCTGGTCCCGGCGGAACGCGCGCGGCTCGTACGGGTCGACGAGACGGCCGGGCGGCTGGCCTTCCGGCACTCGCTCATCCGCTCGGCCGTGGTGGAGCTGTCCACCGGCGACCAGCGGCGCAACGTGCACCGGGCGCTCGCCGAAGCCTGGCACGGGGTGCCCGAGCAGCGGGCCTGGCATCTGGCGCAGGCCGCCGTCGAACCCGACGAGGGGATCGCCGCGCTGCTGGAGGAGGCCGCCGAGGCCGGCGCCCACCGCGGTGACGGGCCGAACGCGGTCGCGGCCCTGGTGCGTGCCGCCGAGCTGAGCCCGGCGGGCTCCGGGTACGCCCGGCGGCTGGCCAAGGCGGCGTACGTCGGCGCGAACCTCACCGGCAGCGTGCGCGACGTACCCCGGCTGCTCGACGACGCCCGGCAGGCCGCCCCGGACGCGGAGTCCCCGGCGGTCGCGGTGGCCGCCGCGCTGCACCTCCTCAACAGCTACGGCGACATCGACACCGCGCACCGCCTGCTGTCCGGCGCGATCGCCCTGCAGCCCGAACCGTACGACCTCTCCGACGTCACGCTGCTCGAAGCGCTCAGCACCCTGTTCATGGTGTGCGTGCACGCCGGCCGGCCCGAGCTGTGGGCGGACTTCGACGCGACGCTGGCGAAGTGCACCTCGGTCCCGGACACCGTGCGGCTGATGCGGACCACCTTCGGCGACCCGGCCCGGGCCCGCCCGGCCGACTGGGCCCGGCTGGACGCCGCCGTCCGGGCGCTGCCCGGCACGCCGGACCCGGTGCGGATCGTACGGATCGCCACGGCCGGCGCCTACGCGGACCGGCTCGGCGCGATCGAGGAGCCGCTGCTGCTCACCGCCCGCGGCGGACTGCGCGGCGAGAACATCTTCCCGGCCATCCAGGCCTCGTTCCTGTGGGCCAGCCACGCCTGGTTCACCGGCCAGTGGCCGGAGCTGCGCCGGGTGGCCCACCAGGGTCTGCGCTGGTGCGAGGATCTCGAGTACCCGCTGCGGTCCTGGACCGGCAAGTTCGTCCTGGCCTGTACCGCCGCGGCCTGCGGTGACTTCGAGGACGCGCGCGGGTTCGCGGACCAGATGGACCAGTGGGCCGGCTCCCGCCGGGGCCATGCCGTCCGCTGCTACGCGGCCCACGCGAGGACGCTGATCGCGCTGTCGCAGGGCGACTTCGAGGCGGCCTACCGGCATGTGTGCACGATCTCGCCGGCCGGGACGTTCGCGCCGTTCGCGGGGCACGCGCTGTGGGCGATCCTGGACCTGGCGGAGGCCGCGGTGCGCACCGGCCGCCGGCAGGAGGCCGTCGAGCACGTCCGGGCGGCCCGGGACGCGGGGCTCGACGCGGTGTCACCGCGGCTGCGCATGGTGCTGCTCGGCTCCGCCGCGCTGGCCGCCGGGAGCGGTGCGGCGGCGGTCCGCGGGTTCGACCGGGCGCTGGCCGTCGAGGGCGCCGCCCGCTGGCCCTTCGACCACGCCCGTATCCGGCTCTACTACGGCGAACGACTGCGCCGCGGCAAGTCGTCGGCCCAGGCGCGTGAGCAACTCGCGGCCGCCGCCGAGGCCTTCCGGCGGCTCGGCGCCCGTCCGTGGGCCGAGCGGGCCGACGCGGAACTGCGCGCCTGCCGCGCCCCGGCGCGGGCCCGGGACCTGCCGGCGCTGACACCGCAGCAACGGGAGATCGCGAGCCTGGCGGCCGCGGGCCTGTCCAACAAGCAGATAGCGGAACGGCTCTTCCTCTCCCCCCGCACCGTCTCGACCCACCTCTACCAGGCGTTCCCCAAGCTGGGCGTCACCTCCCGCGCCGCCCTGCGCGACGCACTGGAGCAACTGGACGGGTAGGCGGGGGAGGCGGGCGGGACCGGCAGCCGGGTGCCTTTTCGCACCGAGTCCTTTCACCTTCGGCCAGCGGCGTGCGGGACTCCCGGGGCGTGGTCCGGACCGGCTGATATACCGGCAGGGCATCCCCCCACACGTCATCGGAGTCCGCCATGGGCCGCAGGTCGTCGGTGCCCTCGCCGACCGGATCCGAGTCCTGCCCCGTTTCGCTGCGATGGCTCCGACCACGGTGCCGACCTGCCGGCGAGCGGTGTTCCCGAACCCGAACCGACGCCCACCGTACGGCAGTTCACCCCACGCACCCGGCGAAACGAGAGACCGCATGACAGACGTGACCATGGGCCGCAGACGCCTGCTGCAGATGTTCGGCCTGAGTGCCACCGCGACCACGGCCGCCGTACTCCAGGCGGACCCGGTGCTGGCGGCGACCCTGGGATACGACGAGCGGACCGGGGTCTCTCCCGTCGACTACCGGGCACCCACGGGCCTGGCCAAGGACACCGACGCGAAGCGGACGGCGCTCGACTGGATCGGCGCCCACGAGGGCGCGATAACCCGGCTGAGCGACGAGGTGTGGGAGCACGCCGAACTGTCGCTGCGCGAGTGGAACTCCTCCCTCGCCACCGCCCGGCTGCTGAAGGCCAACGGTTTCGACATCGCCTGGGGCCCCGCGGGCTTCCCGACCGCCTTCGTCGCCACCTACGGCAACGGCGGCCCGGGCGGCCCGGTCCTCGGCTTCAACGCCGAGTACGACGCCCTGCCGGGCCTGTCCCAGAAGAAGGGTGCAGGCAGCCACGACCCGCTGGCCTACAACTACGACGCCTACGGCCCCTCGTACGGCGCCGGGCACGGCGACGCCCACAACACCCTCGGCGCGGGCGGCACCGCGGCGGCGATCGCGACGGCGCACGCGATCCGTACCCACGGCCTGAACGCCACCGTGAAACTGTTCGGCAGCGCCGGCGAGGAGCAGCTCGTCGGCAAGGCGTACGCCGTCAAGGCCGGTGTCTACGACGGCCTCGACGCCTTCCTCGACTGGCACCCCTTCAACGTCACGATGCCGTTCTGGAACACCACCAGCGCCCTGGTCTCGGCCACCTTCACCTTCCTCGGCGCCTCCGGGCACGGCGGATCGCCGCTCGGCAACAAGAGCGGCCTGGACGGCGCCCTGCTGATGGCGACGATGTCGGAGTACCTGCGGGAGAAGAACGTCGCCGCCTCCGGCCGCTTCCACTACGCGGTCATCAACGGGGGCGGCGCCCCGAACGTGACCCCGGACATGTGCTCCATCTGGTTCTTCGTCCGCGAGGGCAGCCCGGCGCGCGCCCGCGTCCTCTACGACAAGATCGTGGCGTGCGCCCAGGCCGCCGCCCAGGCCAGCCAGACCCGGCTGGTGCACAAGTTCCACTCCGCGACCTGGAACCTGCTCGCCAACAAGGCCGGCGCGGAGCTGCTCAACGACAACATGCAGCAGATAGGCGCCCCGAAGTTCACCGACGCCGACCACGCGCTGGCGAAGGCCGTGCAGAAGTCGCTGGGCAAGCCGGAGACGGGCATGCCGACGGAGCTGACCCCGCTGACGCCGCCGGCCGCGTCGTACACCGGCGGACTGTCCACCGACACGGCCGACATCAGCTGGCAGGCACCCACCGCCGTCCTGCTCGCCGCGGCCTACCCGACCGGGATCCCCAACCACAACTGGGGTGTCACCGCGACCGCGGCCACCAACATCGGCCACCAGGCGCTGCTCTCCGCGGCCCGGTACCTGGCGGCCGCCGCCGTCGACCTGATCGAGCAGCCCGACCGACTGGCCGCGATGCAGGAGGAGTTCAAGGACCGCACCGAGGGTGTCGCCTGGGCGTCGATGATTCCCGACGGCACCCAGCCGCCGCTCTACCAGCCGCCGGCCGCCTTCCTCCGGGAGACCGGGCAGAGCTGGCCGCCGCCCGGGGTGACCTGGCCGGTGCCGCAGGTGGTCGCCACCGAGCAGCTCGGCACCACCGGCCCCGCTCTGCCGCCCGTGACCTGAGGGGTACGACCGCGCCGTCCCGTTCCTAGGCGGGTTCCGGTATGTCCGGCTGCCCGGCGGCCGGCGCGGTGAGCCGCCCCTCGCGGAGCCGCTCGGCCGCCCAGCGGGCCCATTCCTGTTCCAGGGCGCGCTGGCGCAGGCCGTACTCCAGGACGAGCCGGCCGCACTCGGCCATCGCGTCCCGGTCCCAGGGTTCCGCGTCCCGCAGCGCCACCAGGTCGTCGTACTCCCTGGCCGCGGTGTCCGCGTACCGCAGGAGCCGCGCCACGGCCTCCTCGGGGGGCAGGAGCCCCAGGAAGAACGTCTGCAGGAGCATCGGGTTGCGCTGTGGCTGGTGCTCCTCCCGCTCGACGAGCCAGCGGCGCGCCTCCGCGTGCCCCTCGGGGGTCAGCGCGTACTGCTTGCGGCCCCGCGGGCCCTCGTCGGTCACCGTGATCAGGCCGGTGGCGTCCAGCCTCGTCAGCTCGCCGTAGACCTGGCTCTGCCTGGCCGGCCAGACCTGGCCGAGCGAGGTGTTGAAGATCTTCAGCAGGTCGTAGCCGCTGCCGGGGCGGAAGACAAGCAGACCCAAGAGGGCGTGACGAAGGCTCATGTCCCTCACTCTAACTCTCTTATTCCAATGTTGACAGGTCGTACCCCACATTCCAACCTTGACATGTTGGTGAAGGAGCTTCTACGTTCCACATGTCAACGTTGGAACCTCGAATCTAAGGACACACATCGTGGGCTTCGTGGCTTACGCACGAGGGTTCTGCCCCTGGATCGCCGCAGGGTTCGTGACCGCCGCCGACCGGCGCGGGGGAGCGGTGGCCGGCCCCGCGGTCTTCACCGCCCGGACCGCGACCTCCTGACCACCGCCCACGTCAACCGCTTCTCCGGAAGGAGCAGTTCCCATGACCACGAGCAAGACCCCGCCGCCCCTCGCACCGGTGCCGGACGAGACCACCGGCCCCGTGATCCCCGAAGCCGAAGCCGAAGCCGACGTCGGTCGTTCGTCGCGGTGGCTGCCCGTCGGCCTCCCCGCCAGTTGGCTGCCGGATGCCGGCTGACCGGCCACGGCCTGCCGTCCGGGTCGTTCCCGCGGGGCGCCGTCGTCGGCGCGACCGGGGGAGCGGTGCCGGGCAGGAGGGGGATCTCATGGTTCGGGAAGTCACGGAGGGCGCGTGCGTCGAGGACGCGGTGCTGACGCGGGCGGCCCAGTCGGGCGAGGTCGCCGCGCTGGGGGAGCAGCTGGAGCGGCACCGGGCGGGGCTGCGGGCGGTCGCGCTGGGCGGGCTGGGGGGGGGGGCGGGCGTGGACGACGTCCTTCAGGCCGCG
>NZ_JAGXJL010000082.1:0-29380 GCF_019091475.1 Streptomyces sp. GbtcB6
CGACGAGGTGGTGCGGGCTCCGGCGACCGCGTGGGCGCTCAAGCCCTACTACCGCTACCAGTGCAAACGCCCCTGCTTCCACGCCGAGTACCTGCCGGCCTTCAACCGGCCGAACGTCGAACTCGTCGACACCCAGGGCGAGGGCGTCCGGCGGATCACCCCGCGGGGAGTCGTGGTCGGCGAGGTCGAGTACCCGCTCGACTGCATCATCCTGGCGACCGGCTTCGACCAGGACACCGCATACGTCGACCGGGTGGGATTCGACGTCACCGGCCGCGACGGCCTCACCCTCTCCCGGAAGTGGGAGGACGGTCCGGAGACCCTGCACGGCGTGATGTCGAGCGGCTTCCCCAACTTCTTCCTCCTCCCGCCGAACTACACGCAGGGCACCGCCGCGGTGAACTTCTGCCACACCCTGGACGAGACCGCACAGCATGTCGCCTTCCTCGTCGCCGAGTTCGAGCGGCGGGGGGTGATCGCGGACGTCACCAGACAGGGCGAGGAGGCGTACGTCCGGCAGGTGACGGGGGGTTCCGGCCTGGCGCTCCTCGGCGCGGGCGGCTTCCTGAAGGACTGCACGCCGGGCCGCTGGAACAACGAGGGGGATCCCGACGGCCGCCCCCGCAAGAACGTCAACTACCCGGGCACCTCCACGGCGTACTTCACCATGCTGGAGGAATGGCGGCACCGGGGCGAGTTCGGCGAACTGAGCCTCACCCCCGCGCCGAAGCCGAACCCCCAGGTCACCGTTGCGGAGCCCACCGAGGACGAGAGGAGTGCACGATGACCGGCACCGTTCCCGAGGCACCCGTACCGAACGCACCGAACGCGCACCGCTTCCAGGGCAAGGTCGTCTTCATCACCGGGGCGGCCCGCGGGCAGGGACGGGCCGAGGCGGTGCGCTTCGCCGCGGAGGGCGCGGACATCATCGCGCTGGACATCTGCGAGGACCTCCCCACCACGACGTACCCGGGGGCGACTCCCGAGGACCTCGCCGAAACCGCCCGGCTCGTCGAGAAGCTCGGCCGGCGCATCCTCACCCACAAGGCCGACGTACGCGACTTCCCCGCCGTACGGGCGGCCCTTGAGGAGAGCGTCCGCGAACTCGGCCGCCTGGACGTCGTGGTGGCCAACGCCGGTATGACGACGTTCGCCCGCACCTGGGAGATCGAGCTGGAGCACTGGAACGCGACGCTCGACATCAACCTCACCGGAGCCTTCCACACCGTGAAGGCCGCCGTCCCGCTCATGATCGAGCAGGGGACCGGCGGCGCGATCGTCTTCACCAGCTCGGTCGCCGGACTGCGCGGGCTGCCGCTGCTCGCCGACTACGTGGCGGCCAAGCACGGTGTCACCGGGCTGGCCAAGACCCTGGCGAACGAACTGGGGGACCACCGGATCCGGGTGAACTCCGTGCATCCGCACGGGGTCGACACCAAACTCGTCCCCGGGATCCGCCCGATCCTGGAGAACGACCCGCAACTGAGCGCCTTCTTCCAGGGCGTCCTCCCCGACGGCGTCAGCCAGGCCGAGGACATCGCCGCGGCCGTGGCCTGGATCGCCTCGGACGAGGCACGTCACGTCAGCGGCATCCAACTGCCGGTGGACCTCGGCCGCACCAACCGCTGACGCCACCGGGGCCCGCACATTCCGTACCGGTCACCGGAATCGCGCCACCTGCGCGCCTGAGGCCGACAACACACTGAGGATGCGGTCGCCCGGCCGGAGGTGGGCTGTCTCGTCGGCTCCGGCTGGTCGGGAGCCACCGCGCGCGGCATGCGAGCCGCGGAACGGCGCGTGCAGAGCCGGGCGGGCGTATGTGGGCGCTCGGCCAGGGACGGGCGCCGAAGCTCCAGGACGTCGTCCTCGGCGCAGGTGTGCCGGGCGCGGGCGCCTGAGACGAGGAGGACAGAGATGGCCAGTGGGGAGAGCTACGACGTCGTCGTCGTGGGATCGGGAGGAGGTGGTCTGGTCGGGGCGTATGTCGCGGCGTCGCGAGGCCTGCGCACGCTCGTGATCGAGAAGACGGACCGGGTCGGGGGAACGACCGCCTACTCCGGTGCGGGGCTCTGGTTCCCGGGGTCGGCGCCGCTGCTGCGGGCCGGCGTCGAGGAGGGAAGCGAGGACGCCAGGACCTATCTGCGCAGTGTGGTGGCGGACGACACCAGGGAGCATCTGCAGGACGCGTATCTGGACGCCGGCCGGAAGCTGATCGACGAGCTGGAGCAGAACTCCTGGTTCCAGTCGTTCGTCCACGGACCTGTGCCCGACTACTTCGCGGGAGTACCGGGCTCCTCACCCGCGGGGCGGACCATCTTCCCGCCGGACGTAGCCGCAGCGGATCTGGGCGAACGAGCCGAGCTGGTCAGGGACTCGATTCCCACCGAACGCTGGGGGGCAGAGCGCCCCGCGGTGTTCACCGGCGGCCGGGCACTCATCGGCCGGGCCCTGACGGCCTTCCTGGAGACCGGCAACGGGGAGCTACGGGTCAACACCCGTCTGGAGAGCCTGCTGCTGGAGGACGACAGGGTCGTCGGTGTCACGGCGACGAGCGGGGGTGAGCGGACCACCTTCCGCGCCGAGCGTGGAGTTCTTCTCGCCGCCGGGGGCTTCGAACGCAACGGAGAACTCCGCAAGAAGTACCACGCGGTGCCGCTGGACGGTACGTGGTCGAACGGCTGCCCCGGCAACACCGGCGACGCCCTCCAGGCCGGCATCGCGGTGGGCGCTGCCACCGACCTCCTCGACGAGGCATGGTTCGTACCGGGTCTCGTCCAGCCGGACGGACTCCCGGTGTTCCACACGGGAACCCGCGGCGGCATCTGGGTCAACGGCGCGGGCGAGCGCTTCGTGAACGAGACCCGCCCCTACGACCAGGCCGGCCACGAACTGGTCCGCCTGCACTCGACCACCGGCGTCTCCCACATCCCCTGCCACTGGGTGTTCGACCAGCGTCAGCTCGACCGCGACAGCATCGGCGGGGACCCCGGCCAGTCGCCGGACCCGGCATGGCTGGAGTCGGGCGCGCTGAAGAAGGCGGACACCCTGGAGGAGCTGGCGGAGCTGATCGGGGTGCCGTACGAGGCTCTGAGGAAGACCGTCGAGGAGTACAACGCCTCCTCCGCTGCCGGTGTGGACGAGCGGTTCCACCGGGGCGAGACCCCGTGGGACCAGATGTACCAGCACATCGTGGGCTTCCCGGCCGGGCCCGTGATGAACTATCCGGCGCCGGCGTCACCGGACTTCGCCCATCCGCTGCTGCCACCCCTCGACACCGCGCCGTTCTACGCCGCGACCATCGTCCTCTCCGACATCGGGACCAAGGGCGGTCTGAAGACGGACGAGAACGCGCGCGTCCTGCGCCCCGACGGCGGAGCGATCGCCGGTCTCTACGCTGCGGGGAACACGGCGGCGGCCATGTCGGGACGGGTGTACCCGGGCGCCGGGACCCCGATCGGCAGCAGCCTCGCTTTCGCCTACCGGGCCGTCCTCGATCTCGCCGGTGACAAGACGGGCTGAGGCCCGTTTCGCACCCGTAGCGCCCCGAGGCCGCGCCCCCGCACGGGGGCGCGGCCTGGTGCCGGACATGGTCAGTCCCGGGCGCGTCTCCGATCGGATACTCCAGAGCATCCCTACTGCCTGGAACGGTGTCTGGCATGGCGGGGTATCAGCAGGGTGACGCAGGTTCCCTCATCCGGGGCGGAGCCAACGCTGAGGTGTCCGTTCAACAGGTGGCCGCGCTCGCGCATGGCCGACAGCCCGGTACCTGTGGAGACCACCGTGCGGAGAGCGGATCGGTTGACCGGTGCGGAAGGCTGCGGATCCATCCCGCGGCCGTCGTCCCTGACCGCCACACTGATCGCGTGGTCGTCGCTGTCGAGCTCCACGAGAAGTCGGTTCGCCTGAGCGTGCTTGACCGCGTTGTTCATTGCTTCCTGCACGATGCGGTAGACGTGGGCCTGGGCATCCGGCGACAGTTCCTCTTCAAGCCGGGGCCACTCCGCTCCGACGCGCAGTTCGACGTTCAGCCCGAAGGTGTCCTCGGTGCGTCGGCACAGCGTCTCAAGAGCGGGCGCGAGTCCGAGCTGATCGAGGGCGAAAGGCCGCATTTCCACGATCAGGTGCCGCAAGGATGTGATCTGGTTCGTGATCAGGCTCTGCGCCTGGTCAATGGCCTCGTGCATGGCGGTGGCCTGGCCCGTGCCGGCGGCGGCGGACAGGACGAGCTGAACAGCGACCAGTTCTTGAAGGGTCTCATCGTGCAACTCACGGGCCCAGCGCCGACGTTCTCGCTCTTCGCCGTCACTGCGAGCGTGAGCCCGTTCCCGCGCGAGACTGTGGCGGCGCGCCACCGCACTGCGGCCGAGCATGACGGCACAGCCGATCAGCAGGAGAGGCACGATGTTCAGGCCGTTGAACAGCGGCTCCTTGGTCATGCGGACCAGCTGTGACACGGCGAGTATGAGTGCGAGTCCGCACAGGGCCGCCAGCCAGGCCCGCCGGACGGCGTTGCTCAGTGCCGCTGCGACGATGAGGACGACGGCGGCGCCGAGGGAGAAGCGCATCACCCAGCGAGGCTGCTGCTGGAGGACCTCGACCGCGAAGGCGATGACGAGCAGCGAGGCGCCGGTGACCTCCATGACCGGGCCGGCCTTGGCTCGCAGCGTGCTGTTCATCCCAGCAGCCCGCGCTCGCGAGCGGCGGCCACGAGTTCCGCCCGCGTCTCGGTCCCGAGCTTGTCCCGAATGCCCGCACGATGGGTCTCCACTGTCCGAACGGAGACGTAGAGACGTCGCGCGACCTCCTGGTTGGTGTGGCCCAGGGCGAGCAGCGAGAGAACCTGAAGCTCACGCGCTGTCAGCACGGCATCACCATCGGTACCGGGGGCGCCGGCGTCCGCGATGGCCAGTCGGGCGCCCATGGCAGGCTGGAGGTACACGGCTCCCCGCGCGACCTGGCGGGCCGCACCGACCAGTTCCTCCGCCGCCGCCTCCTTGAGCAGATATCCGGCCGCCCCGATCCGCAGGGCCGCGCGGGCGAACGCGGGATCCTCCTGCATCGTGAGGATCAGAATGCGGGTACCTGGCGACGCCGCGATCAGGTCGGGGATCGAGGGCAGGCTGGATTGGCCCGCCATGGTGAGGTCCAGGACCAGCACGGACGGTTGCTGCTCTGCCACGGCCTGTACGGTCTCCGGGACCGTCGAGCTCTCGGCGACGACCTCGAAGGACTGGTCCCGGGACAACAGCGCGCGCATGCCCGCACGGACCACGGGGTGATCGTCGGCGATCACCACGCTGAGACGTGACACAGCCTCCACCCCCTGCTCGACGCGGTCGGCATTCATGGGAGCAAAGGTACTGCGCGAGGCGGCTCGGCCCGAGCCCCAGGGGATGTGCGAAGCGATCGGGCGACCCTGAAGCGCCGGGTGTCGAAGTGGCGGGTGCGGGAAACCCGAAGGACGACTGCGGACGGACACCGAGGCCCCGCAGGTGTCGGAGCACCAATATGACTGGTCAGAGACCTCGTCTGGGCGCTTCGTGCCTGGTCGGCCGACACGGACAGAACGGTTCACAAATGATCGACAGGCGTACCTTCGGCAAGCTCATGGGTGCGGGCGCGGCGGGAACGGCCGCAGCGGCACTGAGCGGCCTGAGCGATCCCGCGGCGGCAGCGTCTTTGCCGTCCGCGCCCGGCGCCGAAAAGGCGGCGACGGCGCTCACGCCGGACGCGGGCGACGGGTCCTTCCCGGCGCTGAAGCAGGTCAGGGCCGGCGAGCTCACCGTCGGCTACGCCGAGGCCGGCCCGGCCGACGGACCCGCCGTCATCCTCCTGCACGGGTGGCCGTACGACATCCACAGCTATGTGGGCGTCGCGCCCCTGCTGGCGGCTCAGGGTTACCGAGTCATCGTTCCCTACCTGCGCGGACACGGCACCACGACATTCCTCTCGTCGACCACGTTCCGTAATGCGCAACAGTCGGTGATCGCCCACGACATCATCGCCCTGATGGACGCTCTGAGGATCAAGAAAGCCGTGTTCGGAGGCTTCGACTGGGGCTCGCGGACCGCCGACATCATCGCCGCCCTCTGGCCGAAGCGGTGCAGGGCTCTGGTCTCCGTGACCGGTTATCTGATCACCAACCGGGAGAAGAACAAGCTGCCGCTGCCGCCTGCGGCCGAGTGGGCGTGGTGGTACCAGTACTACTTCGCGACCGAACGCGGCGAGCTGGGCTTTGCGAAGTACCGGCACGATTTCGCGAAGCTCATCTGGCACAACGTCTCCCCGTCGTGGAACTTCGACGACGCCACCTTCGACCGCACGGCGGCGGCATTCGACAACGAGGACTACGTCCCCATCGTGATTCACAACTACCGCTGGCGGCTGGGCCTGGCCCAGGGCGACCCCCGCTACGACGGTATCGAGGCACGCCTCGCGGCAGCGCCCGACATCGCCGTACCCACCATCACTCTCGACGGGGAGCTGGACCCCTTCACCCCAGCCGGTGACGGCACGGCGTACCGGGCCAAGTTCACGGGCCCCTATGACCACCGGACGCTCAAGGGCATCGGCCACAACGTGCCACAGGAAGCGCCCGAAGCATTCGCCCGAGCAGTCCTCGACGTCGGCCGATTCTGACCAGCGACGTCGCTTCCGCTGAGGCCCAGCTGCCCGATCCGGGGCCGGGTTCAACAAGATGATTCAAGGAGGTTGAAGTGAAACCTGAAGAGACAGGCATCTCGGATGCCGCCGAAACCGGGCGGCGTCGCTGGTTCGGAAGGTTGCCGGAGCGCATTCGCCCGGAGCAACTGGTGGAGACACAGCCCGCCACGGTGCCGGATCCAACCAGGGATGCGTACAACTCCGACGAATGGCTCACCCGTATCTGCCTGTAGACGGGCGTCACGCCGCAGGGGGGCTGGTCGACCAGTATCGGCGACCGGGGACGCGCCGGACCTGGACCGCGATCATGTAGTCAAATGACGGATACAGCCCTCGGCCGCCCGCTTGCAAGCTGAGCCTACGGTCCGCCTCGCAAGTGACGACGTCTGGTGCTCGCCTGGCGGGAACGCTATCTCCTTTGTCGTTTCTGTTGCTGATGTGGTCACGGGCGGTCGCCGTAGATTCATGGCGCGTCGAGCAGTCGGGGGTCCTTGCACGAGGAGTTGAGCTGCCGTCCGCAGGTATTGGGGCTTGGGTACCGGTGCTCCTTCCCGTGTCCGATCGATAAGAAAAAGGTTAATGTGACGGTTGTTCCGATCCGGTCACTCGGTGACCCGGTGCTGCGGGAGACGGCCAAGCCGGTGACCGACTTCGACGGTGAGTTGCGCACATTGGTTGGCGACCTGCGCGAGACGCTGAGAGACAGCGGAGGGGCCGGGCTTGCCGCGCCCCAACTCGGTGTCGGGCTCCGCGTGTTCGTCTGGAGCCCCAAAATGTCCCACGGTAGTTTGGACCACCTGGTCAATCCCGTCCTGGAATTCCCGGACGAGAAGGAACAGGACGGCGCAGAGGGCTGTCTGTCCGTCCCCGGCGTCTACCTGGATACCAGGCGTCGGATGAACGTCGTGGCGAAGGGCTTCACCAGGCGGGGCGACCCGGTTCAGGTCGTCGGGGACGGGCTGCTGGCCCGCTGTATCCAGCACGAGGCTGATCACCTGGACGGTGTGCTGTTCATCGACAGGCTGACTCCTGCGCAGCAGGAGCGGTGGATGGCCACGCTGCGCTCGGCTGCCTGGTTCGACGGGAATGCCATGGCAAAGATCAAACACTCACCACACCAGTAGAGCGCGCCCGACCGGCAACCTGGCCCGTCCTGGCTGGTACGCCGGAGCAGAAGGGGGTTGGGTCCCTGGAGACGCTGCACGGGTTCGGCCTGATCCGGCCCGGAACAAGGTCTTCCGACGTCCCCCTGGGCAGGCCCGAGAACCGCCCCCAGCAACGTACGGAGTACTCATGTCACTCGACAGCTTGGCGAAACCCGAGGACGGGGCATCCGGCAGGCTGATCGACTCGCCCCGCGAACTGTGCGGGCGGCTCCGCGAGTACGCACAGCTGGGTGGACTGATCGAGGACGTGCGTGGTGGACGCGGCGCGGCGCTGGTGGTGCGAGGCGAGGCCGGTGTCGGAAAGACGGCGTTGCTCAACCACGCGGTGCGGTCCGCGGCACGGGACTTCAGGGTCGTACGGGCGGCGGGCGTACAGTCGGAGATCGAGCTCGGTTTCGCCGCCCTGCACCAGTTGTGCGGACCGTTCCTCCCGCACGTCGACCGCCTCCCGGCCCCACAACGTGACGCGCTCGAGACCGTGTTCGGCCTGCGGACGGGGCCCGCGCCAGACCGTCTCCTGGTAGGTCTGGCCGTACTGGGTCTGTTGTCCAGGGCGGCCGGCGAGTGCCCGCTCGCGTGCGTGGTGGACGCCGCGCAGTGGCTGGACGAGGCCTCGGCTCAGTCGCTGGCCTTCGCCGCACGCCGGCTGCGGACAGAACCCATACTCATGGTGTTCGTCGCTCGCGAGCCGGGCCCGGAGTTCCACGGGCTGCCGGTGTTCGTGGTCGGCGGTCTGCCGGACGCCGACGCACGGGAGTTGCTGAGCTCGCTGGTCCGATGGCCGATGGACGGACAGGTGCGCGAGCGGTTCCTGGCCGAGGTGCGCGGGAACCCACTCGAGCTGCTGGAGCTGGCCCGCGGACTCACCGCGGAACTCGCCAGCGGGTACCAGACACTGGACGTGCCACCGCCCTCCAGCCAGATCGAGCGCAGCTTCCATCGGCGGGTCGAGCGCCTCCCGGAACAGACCCGACGTCTGCTCCTGACCGCGGCCGCCGACCCGGCAGGTGATCCGGCACTGGTGTGGCGCGCGGCCACACAGCTGGGCATCCCGGCCGACGCCGCGATGCCCGCGGCCGAGGCCGGCCTGCTCACGTTCGGCACCCAGGTCCGGTTCCGGCATCCATCAGTGCGCTCGGCCGCCTATCGGACAGCACCGCTCCGTGACAGGCAGGAAGCTCACCGGGCCCTGGCGGAGGCGACCGATCAGCGAACCGCACCCGACCGCCGTGCCTGGCATCGGGCTCAGGCGACCGCGGTGCCGCACGAGGATGTCGCTGCCGAACTGGAACGCTCGGCCGGCTGGGCGCAGGCCCGCGGCGGCCTGGCCGCCGCAGGCGCGCTCCTGGAGCGCGCCGCGACGTTGACGCCTGAACCGGCGCGTCGGGTCGAACGAGCGCTCGCCGCGGCTCAGTCCAAGATCCTCGCAGGCGCCTACGCCCCGGCATCGGAGCTGTTGGCCATGGCGGAGGCGGGCTCCGCGGACCAGCTCCAGCGTGCCCGGGTCTCCCAGCTCAGGGCTCGGCTCGCGTTCGCTTCGAACCGGGACGGCGACACGCCACTGGTGCTGCTCAGAGCTGCGCGGAAGTTCGAGCCGAGCGACGCCGACCTCGCTCGCGCGACCTACCTTGACGCGCTGAACGCCGCGCTGATCGCAGGCCGTCTCGCCAGTGCGGGCGGCTCCGCACCGGAGGTGTCGCAAGCGGCGCGCGGTATGCTGGGCACCTCCCGCCCGTCAGCGCCCGATCTGCTCCTGGACGGACTCGCCACACACTTCACGCAGGGGTACGAGGCCGGCGCTCCCATTCTCCGGCGGGCGCTGAACGTCTTCGGCCACGGCATGTCCACGGACGAAGAGCTGCGCAGGCTGTGGCAGGCCTGCGTGACCGCCCTGCATCTCTGGGACGATGGTGCCTGGGAGAGACTGTCCCGGCGATACGTCAGGCTCGCACGTGACACGGGCGCGTTCAGCGAGCTCCCATCGGCTCTTGGCATGCGGTCCTGCGCGCTGCTCGTCGCCGGCGATCTCGACGCGGCGGCCTCGCTGAGCGAGGAGGAACAGGCTGAGACGAAGACGGCGGGGAGCAACGTCGCGCCGTTCGGCGCCCTGTGCCTTTCCGCCATCCGGGGTCGCGAGGACGCGACCTTCGCGCTGATCGACATCGTGGCCAAGCAAGCGGTGGTGGACGGCGAGGGAATCGGGATCACCCTCACGGAGTGGGCCGAGGCTGTGCTCTGCAACGGCCTCGGTAGCTATGACCGGGCTCTGGCGGCAGCGGAACGGGGCATCTCGTACCCGCACGACATCGGTATTTCCTCGTGGTTGCGGGTGGAGCTGGTCGAAGCAGCCGCACGGATCGGAGTGCCGGAACGCGCGATGAGTGCGCTCAGGCACCTTGCCGAGGCGGCCCGGGCCAGTGGCACCGACTGGGCGATGGGAATTGAGGCTCGCTCACGGGCGCTGCTCAGCAAGGGCGATGCAGCGGAGCCTTTCTATCAGGAAGCCGTCGAGCGGCTCGGCCGCACCCGCGTACGTGTGGAACAGGCTCGTGCGCACCTGCTCTACGGCGAGTGGCTACGGCGGGAGAACCGCCGCCTGGATGCGCGCGAGCAACTGCGGACCGCCTACGAGCTGATGACCGCCATGGGCATGGAAGGGTTCGCCGAACGCGCCAGACGCGAACTTCTCGCCACAGGCGAGACCGTACGCAAGCGCACGGTGGACACGGCGAACCAGCTCACGGCCCAGGAAGGCCAGATCGCCAGGCTCGCCTGCGACGGGCTCTCCAACCCGGAGATCAGCGTCCAGCTGTTCATCAGTCCGCGCACGGTGGAGTGGCATCTGAGCAAGGTGTTCACAAAGCTCGGCATCACCTCCCGTAGGCAACTGCGCTTCGCGCTGAACACCCCGGAGCGTGCGGGCCAGGCCACCGGCCAGGATCTTTGGCGCGCTGGTCCGACGCGACCTCGGAGCGCCGCCGAGTCGATCTCACGGCCCGTGCGGACACACACCGAATGAAGGCCCGTTCGCGCAGCTCAAGGATGCGGCTCCGGCGGTCTCCGCCCGTCATTGATCCCCTTCCACGGTGCGTTGGTTGAGCGCCCACAGGGCGCAGATGTCAGCAAGGACCGGCACGTCGTAGGGCAGTGGCCGGGGCGCGGCCTGGTCCGGCCGGGAGGAGAACCCGCCGTCGTCGCGCTGCCGGGTGAGGAGGTAGCCGACCCCCTGGCGATGAGCGGGGGTGCTGGGCCACCTCCGGGTGGCGAGCAGGGCGTACGAGGTGCTGATCGGGTCGCTGGGATCCGAGGCGCGCCGGCCCCAACCGCCGTCGGAGTTCTGCGCGGTCATCAGGTGGCCCGGCGCGAGCCGGCCGTCGGTGCGCCGGCGTCGCCCGGGGCCGAAGACGATCTGCGGCCGTACAAGATCTGCCAGGGCGCACACAGCCGCAACTCTTTGCTGATGAACCCCGCTGCTGGACGTCGGGGTTGGCGCCGAGTTCATGGAAGAGCCAGACCATCAGGCTGCCGCCCACCTCGATGCCGGCGTAGAGCTGTACGCCGTTCATGGCGTTGCCGGTGTCGGACCCGGCCGCTTCTCGCTCTCACCGGCCGAGAACCCCGATCCTGTCGGTCCAGCGGGAGGACCCGCCGACCGAGGAGATGGCCCAGCCCTGTCCGGTGAGCGCATGCCACAGCCGCGTCGTGCAGTACGCGCAGAGATACAACTCGCCGTCTCGGGCCACGCGGAACGCCGCAAGCATCGCTGGGCCGCACCGATCGCACATCTCGTTCATTCAGCGTCTCCGTTGCGCGAATCGTCCTTCGCACGCCGCGTGCGCCACGGGGGCTGTGTCGCGGTTCGTGACTTGCCTGCCACAGACCCTGCCGCGCCCGCCGTCGGATCGCCCCCGTGGAAGACCCTGGTCGCGCTCTCCGGCCCCGCTCCCGGGCGGCACGGTCGGCGGCCAAGGCGGCGGCCGGAGACTTCCACGAACGCGAGCCATCATCCCGAGCGTGATCCTTGGTGCGATACGCACTCCAATGACGCCGGGGGAGCCCTAACGAAAGGAGCGAGCATGGGAGGCGGCACCTGAGCGAACTTGGCCATCGACCCGATGCTCTGCCGTCGGTCCGGTGCCCCCTGCCGCGAACTGCGAGAGGCAACCCGCGGCAATCTCGTTGTCCGGGAGACGGGCGATCCAACCGTCCGGGGGCCGACCTCGCGGAGCATGGGGAAGAGCCAGGTCGCGTTTGCGAGGCCCCGGCCCCTCGTCGATGTGCGTCGACGGCGGCGAGGAGCCGGTTCGTCCCGATGCTCGTGGACATCACTGTTGGGTGCGTTCGTGCGCCTTGCCGAGGGCCGCCGGGCTCACAACGACCGTTCGTAGCCTGCCCAGGCGACGTGCGACTCGTGCAGGGTGACGGCGACCGCGGCCAGACCTCGGGCCCCCTCGCCGAAGGCACCCGCATGTACCCGGTCGGCCAGCCGGTCGGCGATGACCTTGGCCAGGAACTCGGTCGAGGTGTTGATGCCCGCGAAGTCGGGATGGTCGTCGAGATTGCGGTAGTTCAGATCGCTGAGCACAGCGCCGAGCTCCTGAGTGGCCAGGCCCATGTCGACGACGATGTTGTCGGCGTCCAGCTCCTGGCGGCGGAAGGTCGCGTCGACCAGGAACGTCGCGCCGTGCAGTTGCTGGGCGGGACCGAAGACCTCGCCACGGAAGCTGTGGGCGACCATGACGTGATCGCGAACGGTGATGCTGAACAAGGGGTATTCCTCCAGGATCGGGTGTTGGCCTCGACAACGCGCGGCCGTCTTTTGGGGGTTGCGGACAACACGGCGGCAGGGGGTCGAGAGATCTCCGAGGCTCCGGCGAAGCTGATGCTGACGCTGGTGAGTGGCTCGCCGGCTGGGCCCGACGCGTCAAGTGCCAGGAGAACGGGCGCGGATGGAACGCCGTACTGACCTGCATCGGTCTCGCTCGCCTGAGACAGACCTGGCCGACGCCACTGCTCAGTGTGTGGAGAGACCTCGTCGCCACTTCAGCGGCCGAGACCTCACCGTACCCGCATCCACGCTCCAACACGTCGCGATCTCGGACCAGGCGAACCACGGTCGACTTCCGGATGTGTACGCCGAGGTCCGTCAATCCGCTGCCCCTGTTGGGCCGCCGCCCCGGGTGCCGGCTCCGTGAGTCGGACTGCCGCGGGCTCGATACCCGTGAGCCGAGCCGGTGACCCGGGGCCGTGGCCAGGGTGTACCACGGGTGCGAGCGAGCACGCCCCAGGGTGATCGTAGGCGCGACGCGCAGCCGCGGTGGCGTGCAGGGACGGATCGGAAACGGCCGGGAAAATCACCTGCGCTGCCCGTCGCACTATCGCGGTCCATGTGCCGGCGACAGACGGGCTGCCAGATCGAGGAGGCTCCCTTGAAGCCATTCAGGAAGAAGGATCACCGTGCGTTCTTGTGAGTTCTCCCAGGCGCGATTTCTGGAGGACATCCGCACTACGGCGGAAGCGATCGAGGCACCCTTCTCCTACGCGACGACTCGCGCGGTACTGGACGCGTACGGCCCGGCGTTCAGCGAGGGAGCCGTCCTGTTGCGTACCACTGACCGGACCGGCGACGACCTGAACTACCGTTTCTACGCCCGGCGTCCCATGGACACCGTCACCGTGGCCAGACGCGCGGGATTCATCGCGACCGACGACGCCCTTGGAGACCTCGTACAGTCTTGGAGCGAGCTTTACGACGGCACGCCGGAGCAGTCCTGCGACTTCGACGCCGATCGCGGACTGACCAAAGTTTGGGTGTACCTGAATGGCACTCGACCGTTGGACGACGTCCTCGGCGTCACTGGCGTGCCGTCGCTCATCCGGGAACGTGGTCCCGCCTTTCACCGGCTGGGACTGGACTACGTACGTCATGTCTCGGTGGACTACCACCGCGGGACGGTCAACCTCTACTTCAGGGCACCCGGACCCATCAGCGAAGCCCAGTGCGAGCGCTTCACCGCACTGGCAGGCGCCGCCATGCCGGACGACCGTCTCTTCAAGGAGATGGCCACGTTCCTGTCCCGCGGCGCGTACACGTTCGCGGTGACTATTTCCCCGGCCACCGGTTGGACAGAGAGGGTTGCCTTTTATGCCCTCAAGCTCCCCGAAGGACGCTTCCCCACGATCGGCGACCGTCTCTCCAGATTCTTCGAGACGGCGCCTTCCTACGACACCGAGGACATGAACGCTGTCGCCTGGTCCTTCGGTTCCGGGAGCGGGACGTACATCAAGGCCGAGAGGAGCTACTGCGGCGATCTGATCTCCCTCATCAAGGGATGGAACACCTTCTTCAGCCAGTCGAACACCACCGATCCGGCGCTCCCGGTCCGAGGTGACGGTTGATGACAGCTACGGGGGTGGGGGAGGAGTCCGCCTACTTGTTGGGTCACTCGCCCATGGAGATGGATCGGCTTGTGCTGCAGGCCCGTTTGTACGATCCGATCACCACGCAGGCCCTGCGTCTCGCGGGGCTCAGCTCCGGGATGCGGGTGCTCGACGTCGGCTGCGGTGCTGGAGACGTGACGTTCGCGGCAGCCGCGATCGTCGGGCCCACGGGCGCGGTCACGGGGGTCGATGCGGCTCCGGCCGCACTGGAGGTGGCACGCGCCCGTGCTGCGCGCAGGGGCACCGAACCCGGCGGGGAGCGGGAGGGTGTCATCTCGTTCCGGGAGGCGACCCTGCCCGACGTCTCCCTTGAGGAACCGGTGGACGCCGTGATCGGGCGTCTGATCCTGGGACATCTGCCCGACCCCGTCACCGCGCTGCGTCGCCTGTCCCGGCTGGTGCGACCTGGCGGGCTCATCGTCTTCCAGGACTTCGACAACCACCCGCTGCGGGTCGTACCCGCAGCCCCTTTGGCCGGCGCCGTTCTACGGGCCATTGCCGAAGCGCTCACGGTCGATGGAACCGACCTCGGAGCGGGAGCGCGCCTGTACTCCCTGTTCCAGGAAGCGGGGCTTCCCCCGTCCGGGCTCTCGGCGACAACACCGATGGGCGGCGCGGAAGACGCCGCAATCCTCCCGCTCGTGGTTCAGACCTACCGTGCTTTGTCCATGGCGGCCTTCCGTACCGGCACCTGGGCGGTGGAGGCAACCCAGAGGATCGGCGACGTCAATTCGCTGCTCGACCGCATGCGTTCGGAGATCGCTGAGGCCCGAGCAGTGGTGATCATGCCAACCGCTGTGACGGTCTGGAACAGCGTCCCAAAGTATGCGGAGCGCACGTTCTGACCCACCTGTAACGCGGCAAGGCCACCCCCGAGGTCCGCAATGGACACGGCGGCGAGTGGGTGGCGTCTCCGTTCGGCACCGGCGTGGATGTCGGGTCGCGAAGAGGTTCTTTACCGCGTGCCGGACGCCGGTTCTACCGGGGCAGACCGCCGACCTGCGGTGGAAGGAAGGGGCTATCAGCAGGGAGGAAGCCGGTCGGTGATTTCGTCCCGCCCGGAATGCAAGGTTTCCCATGGGCGCCCGGAAAGGGGCCCTGTTCACTGGAAGGATTCACCGTGAGTACCAACGATCCGTTCGCTCGACTCCCCGAGGTGCCCCGTTTCACCGTTACCAGCACCACGGTGTCCGACGGGGACGCCTGGCCCGCCGAGCAGATGTCCGGCCTGTTCGGCGTCCCGGCCGGCAAGGACATCTCTCCTCAATTGTCGTGGAGCGGTGCCCCCGAAGACACGAAGAGCTATGCGGTGACGGTGTACGACCCGGACGCCCCGACCGGCTCCGGCTTCTGGCACTGGGCGGTGGCGGACATTCCCGCCACGGTCACCCAACTGTCCGAGGGCGCCGGTGACGACACCGGCTCGGGCCTCCCCGAGGGTGCCTATCAACTGCCCAACGACGCCCGCGCGGCACGCTACATCGGCGCCGCCCCGCCGGCTGGGCACGGCCGACACCGTTACGTCATCGTCGTGCACGCCCTTGACACCGAGCAGATCGGCGTACCCGCCGAGGCCACTCCGGCCTACCTCGGCTTCACCATGACCAGCCACATTCTCGGCCGCGCGGTCCTGACCGTCACCGCCGAGATCCCCGCCTGACGGCACGCACACCGGCGGCCGGGGCACCTGCTGCCGGCGCATACCCGGCGGCACCGCTCTTCGAACCTGGTGCCATCGGGACCGAAAGCCAGGCGAAGGTGCCGACCGACAACGGCTAACACAATGAGCCGAGTTCTCGCCGGGTGATGACACGCAGGCAACTTTGAGAAAACACTCCGGGGATGTCAGCCATGCGTTCCCAGCGTATGCGCAGACGCCGGAATCCGTGCGCGGCGGCGTCGGGCTTTGTGCCGGGTGGTTCGCAACCGTGAGGCTATGTCCGTGGCAGAGCGAATATGTGTCGGTGACATCGAGGATCGACCATCGTGCAGCCCAAGCCCGGCCGCTGTCTATTCCGCAGGTTTTGTCGGAATGACATCCCGGTGGTCGGACCAGGCGACACACGGTCCACAGCAGGAGTTCTTCCTGACGGGGCCAGGCCAGTTGCTGATGCTTTTTGATGAGGTCACCGAGTAGTTGAGTGCGGTAGATGTGGCTGCCGAGCGCTAACATCGTTGCAAGGAGTACAGTTCGTGAAAATCGGTATCGGAATTCCCAACCAAATACGCAATGTGAATGCTGTAGTTGTCCCGGAGTGGGCGCGGCGTGCCGAGGAGGCGGGGTTCTCTTCCCTGGGTAGCGTCGGCCGCGTTGCCTATCCTGGCGTGATGGATACCGTCGCGCTGGCGGCTGCGGCAGGTGCCACAAAAAGGATCGGGCTCATCAGCAATGTCTTGCTCGGCCCGGTATGGCCCGCACTGCTGCTGGCCAAAGAGATTCAGAGTATCGACGCCGTTTCCGGCGGGCGGCTCACCCTCGGCCTCGGCCTCGGCGGGCGTTCCGATGACTTCGTCGTGGAAGGTCTAGGCGCCCGTGGCACCGGCAAGCGGCTGGACCGGGACATCGAAACCTACAAGAGCGTGTGGCGCGGCGAGACTCCCGTCGGCTGCGACAACCCGCTCGTCCCCGAGGGAAGCCGAGAGGTACCCGTGCTCTTCGGCGGCATGGTTCAGGCGACGTACGATCGGGTCGCGCGCTCCGGACGCGGGTATATCGGGGCCTCGCTACCGGTCGGCATGGTGGCGGGCGCTTTCGACGGAGTACGCGCGGCTTGGAAGGAAGCTGGACGTCAGGGCGCACCGTACCTGGTCGCCATCGCCTACTACGCCATCGCGGATGCCGAGGGGGGCCGAGCAAATGTCCACGACTACTATTCCTCCGCGGGCACCGATGTCGCAGGGCTCATCACATCTACGGTGAGCGGGGGAGCAGACGCGGTCAAGGCGACAGTCGAGGGGTTCAAGGCGATCGGTGCCGACGAGCTGATCCTCAACCCGACCAACGACGACCTCGATGAGATCCAGCGCGTAGCCGAGATCGTCCTCTGAGCAGGGGAGTGGCCGGCTGACCGGTGGCCCTGCGGTCCATTTCCGGTGCGCAGCCAAGCCTCATAGGCGAACTTTGATTCACATCAGGGATCTGCTCTGACCTGCATATGTTCCATTCTCGTCCGGTTTCAGGGAGACGTACGTTGAGCAACCCTGGGTGTCCGCGACGAGCCGGGGCCGGTGGCCTGGTCGGACGGGGTGAAGAGCTGGCGGTCATCGGCTCTTTCCTTCTCGAGTCCGCGGTCAGGGGAGGAGCGCTGGTCCTGACCGGTGATGCAGGTGTGGGCAAGACCGTGCTTCTGGAAGTTGCGGCGGAGGCGGCGAGAGACGCGGGAACGCAGGTTTTGCGTGGGGTCGGCGTGGATTTCGAAACCGATGTCACCTACGCCGGCCTCCATCAGATCCTTCTGCCGCTCGACGGCGTGTTCGGGCTGCTCGACTCCGGACCACGCAAGGTGCTGTCGGCGGCGCTGGGGTTCGGCTCGACTCCGGTCCCGGATCCCGAGGATGTCTCCGAGGCTGTACTCGCCTTGCTCCGCCGAGCTGCCGCAGATCGGCCGGTGCTCGTGATCGTGGATGATGTGCACTGGCTTGATCGGGCGAGTACCGCCGTTCTGGAGTTCGTCTCCCAGCGGGTCTCCGGCACTCGGTGCGGTCTCATCGTGGCGTCGCGTCCGACCGGCAGCCATGTCGGACACCCCGGGGTCACTGGGCACGAAGTGCAACCTCTCGATGACGAGACGGCGACGGACTTGCTGCGGAGCCGGTTCCCCACGCTGGCGCCTCAGGTCCGCGCACGGCTCGTGGCGGAGGCACAGGGCAACGTGCTGGCACTGCTGGAACTCGGGAGCGAGGAGAGCGGCCTGCACTTCGTCCAGGGGATGGCGTCGGCCATGGTGGCTCCCGCCCGATCGCTCCGGACCCTGTTCGCGTCCCGAGTGGGCGAGCTCCCTGCTCCCACCCGTCACCTCTTGCTGCGCTCGGCCTTGGACACCACCGGCGATCCACGCATTCTGCGGTACTTGGTTCCCGGCCGCCCCTGCTCCGGCGATATCACTCCTGCCGAGCAGGCCGGGCTGATTCACGTCGACGAGAACGCCGGCCGCATCG
This sequence comes from Streptomyces sp. GbtcB6, assembly GCF_019091475.1. Classification (NCBI taxonomy): domain Bacteria; kingdom Bacillati; phylum Actinomycetota; class Actinomycetes; order Kitasatosporales; family Streptomycetaceae; genus Streptomyces; species Streptomyces sp. GbtcB6. Next base: position 18,429 of record NZ_JAGXJL010000082.1, read on the forward strand.
AATTCGCCCACCCCCTGATCCGTTCCGTGGTGGTGAAGCAGTCGACGAGCAGTGAACTCCGCGCGGCTCACCAAGCGCTGGCGCAATTGTTGGCGGATCAGCCCGAGCGGCGGGCGTGGCACCTGGCAGAGGCGACGATCGAGCCCGATACGCAGGTTGCCGTCCTGCTTGCCGATGTCGTCCGACGCAGCATGCAAAGGGGCGACGCGGTGGGTGCTGTCGCCGCGCTGCTGCGATCGGCCGAGCTCAGCCCGCGTGGCAGCGACCGAAGCCGTCGGCTGGCCGAGGCGGCTTACCTGAGCGCGCAAGTGACCGGCGAACTGCGCACCACCCCACAGTTGCTGGCCGCCGCCCACGAAGCCGATCCCGCCCACAACAAGCCGTTGCACGCCGCGGTTGCAGCCTCGTACATGCTTCTCAGTGGTGAGGGCGATGTCGACACTGCCCACCGTCTGCTGGTCGGGGCCATGGACGACTTCCCTTCCCGGGACGGCACTGACGAGCGCGTCCTGAACGAGGTTTTGGGCACCTTGCTCATGGTGTCCTTCTTCGGTGGGCGAGCTGAACTGTGGGACTTCTTCGACAGGGCCGTCGAGGCCACTGCTTCCGACACCCTTGTGTCCCTGTGCGGCAGTACTCTGCGCGACCCCGTCCAGGCCGGGGCCGCCGTGCTTGAACAACTCGACCGCCTGATCGAAGAAAGCGGTCACGAGGTCGACCCCAGCCGGATCGTGTGGCTGGCGACCGCCGGTGTGTTCGTGGACCGCATGTCAGGTCTTCGCGACGCGCTGTGGCGTGTAGTCCGCGATGGAAGGCAGGGGGGCGCCGTCGCCTCGGCCATCAACGCTCTGCTGCTGCTGGGATTCGACGACTTCATGACTGGTACGTGGGAGGAGGCGGAGGATCTCCTGGAGGAGGGGCTGCAACTCTGTGCTGCCCATGGGTATGGGCTCCTGGCGTTGCCAGGGCGCTTTGTGCAGGCTCTTCTGGCTGCTGGACGCGGCGACTTCGAGGCGGCCGGCACGTTGGCCGACGACATCGCAGCCTGGGGAAGAGCGCGTGGCATCCGGTTGGCCCAGGTGTATGCACATCGCGTCCGGACTCTGGTTGCTCTGGGCAGCGGAGACTACGAGGAGGCCTATCGGCACGCGACCGCTGTCAGTCCGCCAGGTGTGTTCGCGTCCCGCTCGCCCTTTGCCCTGCACGTGCCCATGGATCTCGTCGAGGCCGCTGTCAGAAGCAACCGCCAGACCGAGGCGGACGCCCACGTCACGGCCATGCGGGAAGCCGGCGTCGCCGCCCTGTCTCCACGTCTCGCGCTACTCGCGGCAGGCGCCGCGGCCATCGCCGCCTCCGGTGACGTGGCCGCCATGCTGTTCGAGGAAGCACTTGCCGTTCCCGGAGCAGAGCGTTGGGGCTTCGAACTGGCTCGCGTGCAGTTGGCCTACGGCGAACACCTCCGGCGTTCCCGGGCTGTCTCTGCTTCCCGGGTGCAACTCGGCGCGGCACTCGACGTCTTCGAGCGCATGGGTGCGCGACCATGGGCCACCAGAGCGCGCAACGAGCTGCGGGCCACCGGCGAGAGCAGGTCGCGCGCCAAGATCGCGGGGCCGACCGGGCTCACGCCGCGGGAACACGAAGTCGCGCAGTTGGCCGCGTCCGGGCTGAGCAACAAGCAAATCGGCGTGAAGCTGCGTTTGTCCCCCAGGACCGTCGGAGCGCATCTCCGACACGTCTTCCAGAAACTAGGGGTGGTCTCGCGCGTGGCGCTGGGGGACGCACTCAGCCCTGCGTTTCCTGAACAGGCCGACGAAAGGGCACCGCGGCGGAGGCGCGAGATGTGACGGCGCGTGGCGCAGGCTGACGCCGCGGCCACCGGCGGGCATTACGGGAAGACCGGTCGCGGTGACAAGCCGGCGAGGCGTCACACGGACCAGCGGGAATCACTTGCTGCGCAGGGCCGACGTGGTCTTGCCGGTGCGTTCGCGCAGGAGCACCCGCAGGGTGTTGGGGTGTTCGTAGCCGACCTTCCGGGCGATGGTCTCCATGGACATGTCGGTGGTACGCAGCAGGTGACAGGCGCGTTCGATTCTCAGGTCCTGGACGAATCGGATGGGAGAGCTTCCGACGGTGCGCTGCACGGCGCGTTGCAGGGTTCTCTCACTGACGCCGATGGCTTTGGCCGCGTCGGGCACGCTGATGGGTTCGGCCAGATGCTCCCGGGCCCAGCGCTCGAAGGCCGCGACGGTGGGGTCGCTCTGCGCAAGCGCGCTGGGGATGGCGTACGCAGACTGTGACGGGCGTTCATCGACCACGAGGTACTGGGCAACCAGGTCGGCAAGCGCGGGGCTGCTTGCCCGGACGATGGCCAGCGCGAGGTCGACATGCCCGAACGCCGCGCCGGCCGTGGTGATGCCCTCGCACGTGATGACCATCTGGCTGTGATCCAACTCGACCCGGGGGTATCTGGCCCGGAAGGCCGGTGACAGCCACCAGGTCGTCGTGGCGCGCAGTCCGTCCAGAACTCCTGCTTCGGCGAGGAGGAAGGAGCCCGCGCATGCCGAGGCGATGGTCGTGCCACGGTTACGAGTGCGCGCGATGAGGTTGCGGACGGAAAGAGAGTCATCGCCGCCGACATGGTCGAGCAGCGCCGAAGGGTCGCTCCCCGCCGGCGCCGGGACGACCAGGAGGTCCACCGCCTCTGCATCCGCAAGTGGTCTGGGCGTCACAAGGAGCCCGGCGCCGGTCCGCACGGACGGGGCGGGGCCGACCATTGTCACGTTCCAGGTCGGTGGTTGGTGGATCTGTCCGCCCAATTCGTTGGCGTTGCTGAGTACGTCAAGGATCGCTGCGAGCCCAGAGTCGAAGATTCCGTCATAAACGACAACTGCTACCTGCATGGCTAAAACCGTATCATTCATGTCGTTTCCGCCGCTAAGAACACCGGGCGTCGTGCCGGGAAGGGCTCCACGAACGTTGCTGTACGGTCCGGGAGGGGGCCGCCGCATGCTGCCGAAGGCCGCCTCCCGGACAAGGACCAACCCGAATTCACCGGGGTGAAATCGGCCTCTCGCGTGGTGAACCGATCAGGTCAGGCTGTGGGCTCGGCCTCGATGACGGCGAATGCTCCGGCGGAGCTGACTTTGACGCGCCGCAGGCCGGCTGCGGTGAACAGAGAGTCGAATTCGGCGATCTGACGTTCCCTGCCGCCGGTCATGGCGAGCATGTTCATGTCCATCAGGGGGGCGAGTCCAGGCTGTCCGGCCTCGCCGACCAGAAGGTCGACAACGGCGATACGGCCGTCGTTCGCAAGCGATTCCCGGCAGTACTGAAGGATGCGGACGCAAGCGTCGTCGACCCAGTCGTGCAGGATGTACTTGAGCACGTAGAGGTCCGCGGACGGAACCGACTCGAAGAAGTCTCCACCGACGGTGGTGAAACGCCCCTCCAGCCCCTCGGCCTTGGCGGCTTCCGCGGCAGCGGGGACGATGTGGGGCAGGTCGAAGACCCCACCGCTGAGCTCGGGATTGACCCTCATCATGGCCCTGATGAGGTCCCCGGCGGCTCCACCGATGTCGAAGGCGAGGCCGACGCCCTTGGTGTCCAGCACCGCGGCGATGTCGAGGGCGGCGGCACGTGACAGGTTGCTCATGGACTCGGTGAAGAAGGATGCTTCGTCGAGGTGCTTGGAGAAGTAGTCGAAGATGTCCGCTTCTCCGTGGGCTGCGGTGACCTGGTGCCGGCCCGTTCGGACAGCCTCGGGGAACATGCCCCAGGACAGCCAGTGGCCAGGTGCGGACTGGGAGATGGCGAAGTACCGCAGCGAGTTGGGGTCGTCCTGCTGGAGTGTGCCGAGCAGGGACGTGCCCGTGAAGTGATGTCCGTCCGCGGAGGTCATCAGGCCCAGGGAGGCACACGTGCGCAGCAGGCGGCGAGTCGCGTCGAGGTCTGTGGATTCCGCCTCGGCGATCGCTTCGGCGGTGTTGGTCCCTGCGGCGAGGTGGTCGGCGAGGTTGTACAACGCGGCAGCCCGAACGGTCTGGGTGACCCAAAAGCCCGTAACCATGCCCATCATGTGCTCATAGTCCTGCGCCTGTGTCGGAACCTGCGTGGTGGTCAAGATCAATATCCTTTGTGGAACGACGGCTGTTGTGGCTTCACGTTGGGCAACTGCACGACCCGGGCCGGGGAACGTGAACCCGCGACCCGCAACCGAGGGCGTCGATCACGGGTCGGAAGCGGGTCGGTCGGGCGTCTGTGCGAGGTGGCGGGTGGGTCGGCTATTCGACGATGAGTTCCACGGCGATGTTTCCGCGGGTGGCCTTGGAGTAGGGGCAGCCCGCATGCGCCTGCTCGACGAGCTTGCGGCCGGTCTCGTTCTGCAGGTGCTCGGGCAGCTTGGCCCGCAGTACCGCAGTGATCGCGAAACCGCCGTCCTCGGGGTCCTTGCCGATGCCGACCTCCGCGGTCACCGAGATATCCCCGGTGGCGACCTTGGCGGCCCGGCCGACCACGCCCAGAGTGCTGGTGAAGCACGCCGCGTAGCCGGCGGCGAACAGCTGCTCGGGGTTGGTGCCCTTTCCGTCGCCGCCGAGCGCCGGCGGGAACGCGAGACGCACATCGAGCTGTCCGTCGGAGCTGACGGCCCGGCCGTCACGGCCGGTGGCCGTGGCGACCGCGGTGTACAGAATGTCCATGATTCCCATCACTTCTCATGACTAGGTGAATAATGTTCTTGCGTGCGGCGTTCGCGGGGGCGAGTGGCTGCCCCGGCCGGGCGGGCGGAACGACCGCGGCCGGCGGGCCGCAGGCCCTGCAGGTCAGGAGACCTTGGCTCCCAGCACGTTGACCGAGGCGATCACCGGCGGCGCGCTGAGCTTCGTCTTTGCGGCCTCACCCAGCGCTGCGGCGATCTGGCCCGTCAGGTGGGCCTGGCGTCCCTGCTCGTCCTCGAAAGTGTCGAACACCCCGAAAGTGGTGGCGTTCTCACGGAACGAGAACCACGTCACCGTGCCCTGTTCCTGCTCCGCCAGCTCCTGCGCGCCGCGCAACATCGCCTCGACCTCGTCGGCGTACTCCGGCTTGGCCTCGATACGCACCAGCAGACCGACCTTCATGTGATCACTCCTCGTGTGACAGCCGCCGGCTTTCCGGCGCCCACACCGAAATTACGGTGACCGCCCGTGACCGCATCAGTGGCAGAAACGACATGAAAGATAGGGTTCCCGCCATGTCCCGTAGGCGGTGCAGACGCTTTCCCTCCACCGCCTACGGGGACGTGCGTCCACCCTGCCTGCCGGCCACTGATGCTGTATCAGTCAAATGACTACGGGATCGGGCCAACAGCCCTCAGACCACGGGCAGGCCGGTGATCGTGCTGGCGAAGTCCGCGGCGTGGGTGCCGGTGTCTCACCGTTGCCGGCGCTCGGAGCGCGGATTCCAGAAGCGAGCGGAGTCGCGCCGATACTCGTGCGTACGGAGGCGCGGACGGGTGCACCACGGCCTCCTCCAGCATGGCCGCCGCTGGTCGCAGATACGGTGAGTGTGCGACAACCTCGCGCCGGGCGGAACACCGCGGAGCCGGCTGCCAGGTTGCCCGGCTCAGTGCCTCGAGAGACGTGACCGCCCGCAGCGGGCCCATGTCACCGTGCGGGGAAGGGGCATTGGCGTTAACGGTCTGATCTGGCCCCACTTTTCCGGCCCGAACTGGCCCCATGTCACGGTTCTCTCGGTGCGGCTTCCGGCTTGAGTTGGCCCCGGCTTCCGGCTCGAACTGGCCCCGTCAGTAATGGACTGGCCATGAGGATTGGCTGTGCTCTGTCGGATCAGAGCGGGTCGTTGTCCGATCCTCGTGCCCATTCCTCGCGCGGCCGCAGAAGCAAGAGGATCCTTTGTGCCTCGTCGCGGACCCCGGCGTCGTCATCCGCGGTGAGTTTGTGCAACTGTTGGATCAGCCGGTCCGCGCCCTCGGTCGTCATCCACTCGGGGTTGCAGTCCAGAGCGGCCTCAAGCTGATCCGCGGTCCAGAACTCGACAGCCTGGCTGCTGGCCAGCAGCACGCAGCGGAGGCCGGCGGTGTCCTTGCGCGCGAGCAGGGCCTCGGCGGTCTCCTGGGTGACACCGGAGTCTCGGAGATCCAAGAGGAGACGGTGGAGGACGTCAGCTACTTCGTCGATCTTGTCCGATGCCGCGAGCTGCCGACCGACCGCTGCGCGAACGGACCAGTCCGGGGAGTCGGCATCCTGAACGGCCGCGTTCAGTTCTTGATCGTCGGGAGACACCATGCCCCCCAGCCTGCCAGCGATGTCGTTGATCTCCATTCGAATTCCTAGCCGCGCTGCTGCTTGGCTTTGGTCTGGGCGAGTCGGTAGGACTCGGTGCCGGTCTCGATGATGGTGCCGTTGAAGGTGAGGCGGTCCACGATGGCCGCGCAGAGCCGCGGGTCGGTGAAGGTCTTGGTCCAGCCTCCGAACGATTCGTTCGAGGCGATCGCAACACTGTTCTTCTCCTCCCGCTCCGTCAGAACCTGGAACAGCATCTCGGCACCGCGGCGGTCCAGTTCGAGGTAGCCCAGTTCGTCAATACAAAGCAGGTCTACGCGCCCGTAGCGGGCGATTGTCTTGGTCAGCTGCTTCTCGTCGGCGGCCTCGACGAGCTCGTTGACGAGCTTCGCAGCGAGCGCGTAGCGGACCCGGAAGCCGGCCATCGCTGCGGCCGAGCCCAGGCCGATCAACAAGTGGGACTTGCCGGTGCCGGAGTCACCGATCAGGCAGAGCGGCTCGCCCTTCTTGACCCATTCGCAGGTGGCCAGGTTGTTGATCAGGGCGGGGGTGACGTTCTGGTTGGCGGTGTAGTCGAAATCGGAGAGCCACTTTGAGCGGGGGAAGCCGGCCGCTCGGATCCGGCGCTCGGACCGGCGGCGGTCACGGTCCTCACACTCGGCCATCAGCAGCTCGGCGAGGAACCCGCGGTAGGACAGGTGCTCGCGCTCCGCGCGGGAGACGGTGTCGGCGAACTGGGCCCTCATTGTCGGCAGCCGCAGGACCCGGCAGGCGGTGTCGATGGCGGCGTCGGAGGCGGGCTCGGTCAGGGTGTGGTGCGGGCCGGCCATCAAGATTCCCTTCCAGGACGGTGCAGGAGCTGGTCCCAGCGTTCGAGGGCAGGCAACGGTCGCTGGTCGGCGGGCAGACGGGTGACCCGGCGCTCGGTCAGGCTGGGCAGCGGCAGGTCCGGCGGGGCGACCGGATCCGGCAGCACGATGGTGGCGGTGACAGTCGGGGACCGGCCCTCGGTCTCGGCTGCCTTCCGGGCCTCCAATGCGGCTACGTCCGGAGTGCAGGCCCCCCAACCGCGAGCGCGGCGCGGATCCCGGCGACCACATCGCGGTGCTGCAAGTGCCGGTGCAGCAGCAGGACCTGGACCAGGGCCTTCGTCCCCTCGGTCTCGCCGAGAGCGCGCTTGGCCGCGGACCAGAACGCCTCGTGAGCGGGTGTGAAGGTGCCTTCGCGGCGGGCCTGGTCCAGTGCCTCGGAACCGGCCAGGGCACCGGGCTTGGCCAGCAGGACCTCCAGGAAGTGGTCCAGCACCACGCGCTCGGCGCTCTTCGTGGTCAGGCGGGTGTGACGTGCGATCTCGGTGCGGCCGTGGAACACCACGACCCCGTTCGAGCGAAGCAGGACGTGGACGGTGCGGCCGATGAAGCGGACCGGGACCGAGTAGCGGCAGACCCGGACGGCGACCATGCCGTAGCGGTCGACTCGCGGGTTCAGGGCGAGGCCCGTCTCGAAGGGGTCTTCGGGCAGGGGCAGCAGGAGCGGGGCCTCGCGGGCGAAGTCCTGACCGATGGTACGGATCCGCATCCCGATCCGCCGGTTCTCCTCGGCCTGCTCGAACTGCGTGAAGGCGTCGTTGAGCTCGTCGAGGGAGTCGACGCGCGGGACCGGAGTCAGGTAGTTCCGCCGCCAATAGCCCACCTGCCCCTCGACCCCGCCCTTCTCATGGGCCCCGCGAAGGCCCGGCTCGCAGTAGAAAGGGGTGATCGAGAAGTGCTTGCGGAAGTCGGCCCAGCGTGGATGCTCCTCCCGACACCGGCTCCTGTGGATCACCCGGGAGATGGCCGGGGACAGGTTGTCATAGCGGATCTGACCAGCCGGAATACCGCCCAGCGTGCGAATCGCGTGGACGTGTCCGTCGAAGAACGCCTCCTGTCCGCACGACGAGGTGATCCGGTGCACGGCCTTGCCGGAGTAGGCCAGCCGGAACGCGAAGCACTTGGTGCGCTCACCAGCCAGGTCCACCCAGGCCTCGCCGAAGTCGACCTCTGCGTCCATGCCGGGCTGGTTGTGACGGATCACGAATCCCGCAGCCGGCGTCGCCCCGGCCGCCTCGGCGATCTCCTGCCGGCGCCGGTGCACGTAGTCCCACACGGTCGAGTAGGCGATGTCGGCACCGGCCTCCTGCTGAAGCCGAGTCAGGATCCTCTTCACAGTGTGCCGCTGCTTCGGCGGAGCATCCAGATCATCCAGCAGCCACTGGTCGATCGTCTTCTTGAACGGCTCCAGCCTGGGCGAGTGCCGCCGCGGCGTCCGGCGCGGCGCGGGCACCGTCGAGCACAGGGCCTCACGCACCAGCCGACGGTGGACCCCGTACTTCCGCGAGAGCGCGCGGACCAACAGCCCCTCCCGCCAGGAGTCCCGGCGGATCAATAGGAACAGCTCTTCCTTCGAGGACGCCACCGGCATCGCCCCCTCACGGCGACCTACCGCCAGCGTCCCAGCCCCCTCCACAGGGTGGAGCCAACTGAAGCCGGAACAACCCCCGAACGCTCCCACGCGCCCCGCCGGTGGGGCCAGTTCGGACCGGAAAAGTGGGGCCAGATCAGACCGTTAACGCCAGGGGCATGTCGGAACACGCTGTAGACCATGCCGCCGACAAGGGCTACGGCTACCACCCCCTGCACCGGCGCTACGAGCGCAATGCGGAACACCTCCGTGGCTTCGCCGGCAGCACCGCAATCCTGATCTGCTACCTCTGCTCCTCCGACCTGAGGTGATGTTCAGGTATTGGCACCTCGTGCTGTCACCTGCCAGCGGTCGATCACCTCGCGGTCGCGGACCACCAGCAGCTCATCGGCGAGATTCACCGGTGTGCATACGTGGTTGGGGACAACAGCGACCAACGACCCAAGGCGTGGCCCTCGCACCCCTTCCGGAAGCCGGACCACGGCGTGGTGTTCCCACAACGCGGTGATGGTTCCCTGCGGGAACCGGGGCAGGTAGCCGTGGCCCGTCACCCAGGACGACCGGTCGGAGCCGAGGACCTTGCTGCCGACATCGAGCACGAAGCGGTCCGGGGCGGGAACGCTGATCACCGTCGCGGCGGCGACCAGCGCGAGATCCTCCACCTCACAGGTGCCGATGGCCAGCTGGGTGGCGTCATTGAAGACGTAGACACCGGGCCGCAACTCGTCCACCGTGCCCGGCTGCCACCGCCCCACCGTCGGAGTCGACCCGCCACTGATCACACGGACACCGAGCCCAAGCTCCCGCAGCGCCTGAGCGGCCTCGTCCAGCGCGCGCTCCTCGTCCCGTGCGGCCAGTTCGCGTGCCCGCGCATCATGACCGTAGCCGTGCCCCGGGAACGTGAACACGCCGACCACATCGAGACCCACGTCGGCGGCCGCCTTCCCGACCTCACCGGCAGCGTGAGGCTGCACTCCCGTCCGACGGCTCCCGCTGTCGACCTCGACGAGCACCTCGACCGCCCGGGCGCTGTCGCGCACGGCATTCCCCAGCCGCTGCGCGCCTTCCACTGACTCGACGCCGACCCTCAGGGCAACGACGTCCGCCAGCCGACGCAACCGCTGAGCCTTGCCGGCATCGAGCCACACGGGGTAAGCGATGAACAGATCGTCCACGCCGGCCCGGGCGAACGCCTCGGCCTCACCGATCGTGGCCACAGACAGCCCACGCGCGCCGGACCGAAGCTGACGCTCCGCGATCTGCGCGCACTTGTGGGTCTTGGCATGCGGACGCAGGGCGAACCCCCGGGCCTGCGAAGCCTCGGCCATCCGCGAGATGTTTCTGTCCAGCACATCCGGATCGACCACGAGCGCCGGCGTGGTCAGCCCATCGGGCAGCGGTATCGCCATCTCTTGCCCCCATCATGGAACACACGGTGAGATGATCATGTCAGGTCGGCGGGCCAGGGCCACAGGGTCATCGCCAACAAGGCGTGTACCCGCAGTCGCCGTCGCCGGATTCTTACCGGACGCTCGCTGAGCGGAGCAGTCGGGCGGGGTGCAGCACATTGCGCTCTGGCGTCGGATGCGACTCTCCCGGCCCTACACGGTTCGGCGGTGGCGGCCGCTTCCGGCGCCAGGCGATCTCGTGTCGGACTGGTGGCGCTCGATATGGAGGTTCAGGAATTGAAGCGCGATTGCGTCTTCTCCGGTTAGTTCTATTCTTCGAGACAGCATTGTATGGGTCTTATTGCATAAGGGCTCCCTGGCCGACCCGAGTGGAGAACCCCGTCGTGATTCCATCGGGGGCCAGGCCGTCGAAGGTGAGGCGGCACGTGACTCGCGCCGCCCCGCCTACGAGATTTCCGTACTCCCGACCGGACCGGTCGAAGGTCAGTCGCGAAGATGGGCCAACGCGGTGCTCCAGGCGATGACCTCGTCGAGGAGTGTGGCGAGAGCCTCTTGCTGGTGGGCTCCCGGAGCCAGGTCGCTGAAGTCGATGAAGTCGGTGAACAGCGACAGAGCGACCTGCGTGCGGACGTCGGCCATCTTCAGTTCGCCGGCAATCAGGCGCAGGTGCTCGGCGGCGCGTGCGCCGCCGACGGAGCCGTAGGAGACGATACCGACGGCCTTGTTGTTCCACTCCGCGAAGAGGTAGTCGATGGCGTTCTTCAGGACGCCTGAGGTGGAGTGGTTGTACTCGGGCGTGACG
>NZ_JAGXJL010000083.1:0-1969 GCF_019091475.1 Streptomyces sp. GbtcB6
GCAGATGCCCCGGTCGGCGACCCTGCGGACGGTCTCCAGGACCCGGGCGCGCCGGACGACGCCCAGCGCGGCGGGCGGCTCGTCCATGAAGATGACCTTGTGGGCGAAGGCGACGGCACGGGCCACCGCGACGGACTGCCGCTGCCCGCCGGACAACGTTGTCACAGCGGCCGTCACGTCCTTGAGCTCCACACCGAGTTCGGCGAAGGCCTTGACCGCCTCCCGGCGCATCGTGGGCCGGTCGAGGACGCCGAGACGGCCGAGCAGGCCCCCGCGCACGATCTCCCGGCCGAGGTAGAGGTTGGCCGCCGCGTCGAGGTCGGGCGCGAGTGACAGGTCCTGGTACACCGTCTCCACGCCGCGCCGCTGTGCGTCCATCGGACCGGAGAACCGCACCGGCGCGCCGTCCAGGCGGACCTCGCCGGAGTCGGGGGCGAGTACGCCCGACAGGACGTTCACCAGAGTGGACTTGCCGGCACCGATGTCACCGATGAGGGCGACGACCTCGCCGGGGTATGCCGTGAAATCGGCGCCCGAGAGCGCCTGGACGTGGCCGAAACGTTTGACCACCCCATGTGCGGTGAGCAGTGGTTCCCTTGCAGAGGCCATGTTGTGCCTTCTGGTTGGTATCGTTAACAGCTTGGCTGATTCTTGGGGCCCCCACAGCGGGGTGTCAAGGGTGGTGCAGCCGGTCGCCGAGCGGGCTGGTCGCGCCCTCATCTCCTGTTGTTTGCAGGGCCGTTGACACGCGTGCGAGTTGGTAACGTTAACGAGTCGACGCTCAAACGTGACGCAGCTGGAGGACGTGGCGTGGCAGCCACCCGGCCGACCATGAAGGACGTTGCCGCGGAAGCGGGCGTGAGCACGATGACGGTGTCCCGGGTCGTCAACGGCGATTCGGCCGTCGCCCCGCGGACCGCCGCGCGGGTGGAGGCCGCGGTCCGCAAGCTCGGCTACCAACGCGACGACGTGGCAAGGCAGTTGCGCCGCACCCATGAACTGAGCCAGATCATCGGCCTGTTGGTCGACGACGTGACCGATCCCTTCATGGCCGCGGTCGCCTCCGCCGCCGAGGACGTCGCCCGGCAGCGCGGCAGCATCATGCTCATCGGGTCCAGCCGCGCCGACCTGCGCCGCGAACGCGAGGTGATCGCCGCGTTCACCGCCCGCCGCGTCGACGGCCTGATCCTCACCCCGGCCGCCGGCAGCCACCGCTTCCTGCGCCCCGCCCAGGCGCAGGGCACGAAAATCGTCTGCGTGGACCGGGCGGCCCCCGGCCTGGACGTGGACGCCGTGGTGGTCGACAACTTCGGGGCGGTGCGGGAGGCGGTGGCCCACGTGGTGGCACGCGGGCACCGCAGGATCGGCTACATCGGCGACACGCCGAGGATCTGGACGTTCGGCGAACGGCGGCGGGGCTATCTCGCGGCCCTGGAGGCCGCGGGCATCGCCGCCGACCCGGCGCTGGTCAGGGACGGTGTGCGCACCGGGCCGGAGGCGGCCGCGGCCGTCACCGGGATGCTGGCACTGCCCGACCCTCCGACGGCTCTCCTCGCCGGCAACGAACTGCTCGCCTTCGGCGCCCTGACCGCGGCCCCCGGCGACCTCGCCTTCGTCGCCTTCGACGACTTCGCGCTCGCCGCCCGGCTGACGCCGCCCGTCACGGTGATCGCCCAGGACCCGGTGGCCCTCGCGACCAGCGCGGCACACCTGCTCTTCGCCCGGATCCACGGGGACGTCTCACCGCCGCGCACCGTCGTCATGCCGACGCGGCTGATCCGGCGCGGATCGGGGGAGATACCCGGGCCGTTCGCCGCGTAGCGGCGCGTGGCGCCGGGTGGGGCGGGCCGGCCGTCACGCGGTCCGGGCGTGGGTGCGGGCCGGTGGGGGCTGGTCGGGCAGTTCCCCCCCCCCCGCGCCAGGGGGCGGGGGGCGGGGGCCCCCCCCCGGCGGGGGCGCGGGGGGGGGG
>NZ_JAGXJL010000083.1:1979-28976 GCF_019091475.1 Streptomyces sp. GbtcB6
CACAGAGCGACAGGGCTACGATGCGCCTTGCCCCCGCCTCCGTCGCCTGCGACGGCTTGGCGCTCGCCGCCCGGCTGACCCCGCCCGCCACGGTGATCGCCCAGGACCCGGTGGCCCTCGCGACCAGCCACGACGGTGCCGCGGTCGGCAGACGGCATGTCGCGGCACTTCCAGCGGAGCGCTCAGGTGGCCGTGGAGCGGCGACCCCCTCGGCGGCCGGAGCTGGTGGCGCTGCCGGCGGCCCCGCCGGACGGCGTGCGTCGCCGGGACCCTCGGTCGTCCTTGCCGGATGTGGTGCCGGTGGTCGTACCGGCCGCGGCTCGGCGGTCGGAACCACGGCCGGATGCGGTGCCGGTGGTGGTACCCGACGCGGTCCGGCGGCCGGAGTCGCGGCCGCTCGACCCGCCCGTGGCCCCGGCGGTTCCCTTACGGCGGGCAGCGCCGCGCCCGTCGGCCGCGGACGTGCCCTCGGCCGCTGCCGCCCCGGCGGCGGTCCTGCGGCCCGAGCCACGGCCGCCCGTCCCGGTGGCAGCGCCTGTCGCCGCTCCGGAGCCGCCGCCGCTGCGGCGGCGCCGGCCGGACCGCCCGCCGCCTTCGGCACCGGCCTTCCGGTCCGGGCGGGAAGCCTTCGGCGCGGCCGGCTGGGGCTGGGCCACCTCGATGACGACGGGCTCACCGGAAGGCTCGCGGGCCCCGGTGATGGTGGCCAGCTCCGCGTCGCTCGACGTGACCCGGGCCGATCGGGGGCGGATGCCCGCGTCCGACATGAGCCGGGTGATGTCCCGCTTCTGCTCGGGCAGGACCAGCGTGACCACGCTGCCGGAGCCGCCGGCACGGGCCGTGCGGCCGCCCCGGTGGAGGTAGTCCTTGTGGTCGGTGGGGGGATCGACGTTCACGACGAGGTCGAGGTCGTCGATGTGTATGCCCCGGGCCGCGACGTTCGTCGCCACGAGGGCGGTGACCTGCCCGTTCTTGAACTGCTCCAGGGTGCGGTTGCGCTGCGGCTGGGAGCGGCCGCCGTGCAGTGCCGCCGCCCGCACACCGACGGCCAGGAGCCGCTTGGCGAGCCGGTCGGCGGACCTCTTGGTGTCGAGGAAGAGGATGACCCGGCCGTCACGGGCCGCGATACGCGTGGTGACGGCCTTCTTGTCGGTCTCGTCCTGGATGTGCAGTACGTGGTGCTCCATGGTGGTGACCGCCCCTGCGGACGGGTCCACGGAGTGCACCACGGGATCGGTCAGGAACCGCTGCACCAGGCGGTCGATGTTGCCGTCGAGGGTGGCCGAGAAGAGCAGGTGCTGTCCGTCGGGCCGTACCTGCTGCAGCAGCTTGGTGATCTGCGGCAGGAAGCCCATGTCGGTCATCTGGTCGGCTTCGTCCAGCACCGTGATGCGCACGTCACCGAGTACGCAGTCCCCGCGTTCCACCAGGTCGTTGAGTCTGCCGGGACTCGCCACGACCACCTCGGCGCCGCGCCGGAGGGTGGCGGCCTGCTTGGTGATCGACAGCCCGCCGACCACGGTGGCCAGCCGGAGGTTCACCGCCGTCGCGTAGGGGGTCAGCGCGTCCGTCACCTGCTGGGCGAGTTCCCGGGTGGGCACCAGCACGAGAGCGAGGGGCGCCCTGGGCTCCGCGCGCAGTCCGGCCGTGCGGGCCAGGAGCGCGAGCCCGAACGCGAGAGTCTTGCCGGAGCCGGTGCGTCCCCGTCCCAGCAGGTCACGGCCGGCCAGCGAGTTGGGCAGCGTGGCGGCCTGGATCGGGAACGGGGTGGTCACACCCTGCGCGGTCAGGGTCTTCAGCAGCGCCGCGGGCATGTCCAGAGCGGCGAAGTCCTCGACGGCGGGAAGTGCGGGTGTCGTGCTCTCCGGCACCCGGAACTCACGCGGTGACGACGCGGACGACGGGGACTGCCGGGGCGGCGAGGTTCGCCGGTTCGGCTTCTGGGGCCTGCGGGGCATGCGGTGCTCTGCCTTCCTGGGAACAGCACAAACCGGGGTCCGCACCTTGACGGTACGGACCCCGGTGAGTGGAATACGCGTCCGGCGATCAGGCGGGGACGATGTTCTCCGCCTGCGGGCCCTTCTGGCCCTGCGTGACGTCGAAGGAGACCCGCTGGCCCTCCTGGAGCTCACGGAAGCCCTGGGTCGCGATGTTCGAGTAGTGGGCGAAGACGTCGGGGCCGCCGCCGTCCTGCTGGATGAAGCCGAAACCCTTTTCGGCGTTGAACCACTTCACGGTTCCCTGTGCCATGACCTTCTCCTTCTGTAGGCAGAGGCCCCATCCGGAGATGCCGGTAAAACAACTAATGCACCTGCAGGAGAAACATTTCCCGTCAGGTGCACATAGGTTCATGGGTACCACAACTGCAACATGACAAGGCTAGCACAGCCTCAGACGCGGTCCGCGGCCCGAGTGGCCTCGGGCTGCTCGGGCCGGGCCGCCGCCGTCCACCGCGGAAGCATCACCAGCGCCGTGCCCAGCAGCACGCCCGCCGCGGGCAGCACGGGGAACCGGCCGCCCGGCGCGAAGCCCTGCACGGCCAGGCGGCCCAGAGCGGCGACGTTCATGGCCAGGCCGAGCCACAGCGGCCAGGCACGGCGCAGACCGGCGTCCGGAACGGTCCGCTCGTACAGCACACCCAGCCCGCGTTCCAGCGGCCTCAGCGCGGATACGACGCAGACCAGCACCGCGCCGAGCACCAGCAGCCACGGGACCCGCAGCCCCCACCACGCCGCGGACCCGAGCGTCGGCTCGGGCGCGAGGCCGGTCAGGTAGAACGCGGCGGCGACGGCCAGCACCGGCAGCATGTGCCACAGATACAGGGTCATGCTGGCCGCGCCGACGGGGCGAACCACGCGCCACAGCCGCTCGCGGTCCAGCAGCCGCCGCAGCGGCGGCGCGGCGAGGAGGCTCAGGCCGACTTGGGCGACCACCCAGGCCAGCATCGCGGCCGACGGCGGATTGGTGTTGCTGGGGCTCTGCCCGGTCACCAGGATCAGGCTGACCGGGAACGGCCCGAGGGCCACGAGTACGGCGAACGCCAGCCCGCCGCCCGCCGCCATCGCGAGCGGCACGAGCCGGCGACCGGTCAGCAGACCGTCCCGCCAGCAGAAACCCAACTGGTAGGCGACACCCCACACGAGTACGTAGTCGAGCAGCCCCACATAGGGAGCGTGCACCGTCACCACGAGCACGTCGACCGCCACGGCGACCGTCCCCATCGCGAGCGGGACGCGCCGCCCCCAGCGCCGGTGTGCCGCGTACAGCGCCGGCGTCAGGGCGCTGAGCAGCAGATACACCGGAAGGAACCAGAACTGCATGGCCATCGCCCAGCCCACCAGCGCCAGCGTGTCCGGGTCCACACCGGCCGCCGAACAGACACCGACGGCGAGAAACACCGCACCGCTGTAGACGGCCACAGGGAGAAGCAGCCGCAGCGCCCGCCGCCCCAGCCATCCCGCGGGCGTGCCCCCGGCCGCCCGGGCGCGCGACCAGGAACCGCCCGCGGCATGGCCCCCGGCCAGGAAGAACAGCGGCATGATCTGGAACGCGAGGGTCAGCCACTGGGTCCAGGGAACAGCCGCCAGCAGCTCCGGGGCGGTGATCTGTCCGCCGGGTTCCCGGACCAGGGCGGTGATCAGCCAGTGGCCGAGCACCACCAGCACGATCGCCCACGCGCGCAGGAAGTCGACGTAGCGGTCTCTCCTCATGGCCGTCATGCTTCCGTGGCCCCGCCGTCATCGGGGCGGGAAGCCCGTGCCGCAATCATTCCGTGCCCGGTACGAAACCCCCCGCAGACCACCGCTGCCGGGGCAGCCCTTGTGCAGTCCTCCCCTTGGGGGTCGCTGGACGGAGGCGAACTGCCTTACCCCGCCCGGTA
This sequence comes from Streptomyces sp. GbtcB6, assembly GCF_019091475.1. Classification (NCBI taxonomy): domain Bacteria; kingdom Bacillati; phylum Actinomycetota; class Actinomycetes; order Kitasatosporales; family Streptomycetaceae; genus Streptomyces; species Streptomyces sp. GbtcB6. Next base: position 5,860 of record NZ_JAGXJL010000083.1, read on the forward strand.
CGCGAACACGCTCCCGGCCGGGAGCGGCTCCCGGTGTGTCTCCCGCGCATCCGGCCCGACCGTGTCCCCGCCCCGCTCGCCCCGCATGTCGATGCCTCCGGCCCCGACCCGACCCGGCCGGGGCCGGAGCCACAGCATTTTCGGTGATCTTCCAGTCGTCCGATGCCCGGTCAGGCGGGCAGCAGACTCCGGTCCAGATCGCTCTGCGCGTTGTAGACGGTGCGGTCGGGGTCGGTGATGGCGCGACGGCCGTGCATGACGCGGGTGTTGTCGATCAGGGCGACATCGCCGTCGGCCCAGTCGAGTTCCTCGGTCAGCCGCTCGGTGACGCTCTCCACCTCATCAAGGACGCGGGCAGGGATGTCCCGGCCGTCGGCGAGGGTGATGCGCGGCTTCTCGTAGTGGTTCGAGGGACCGAGGACGCTGTTGGCGAAGGCCAGTCGGGTGCCGAACAGCGTCTCGTGCACCGCGGGGACACGGTACGCGTAGTGGATCGCGCCGTCCTCCAGCGGTTCGATGGCCGTCTCGCCCGGGCCGCCGGCCAGGTTCCGCAGCTGTTCGACCGTCACCGAGGAGGAGTCGGAGGTGCCGAGGTGGAAGGCCGCGAAGGCCTTCCACCGGGCCTCCTCGACCCGTCGGCTGTAGACGATGTCGTGCTCCTGGAAGAGCGCCCGGGCCTCGTCGCTCAGCGCCTCCCAGACCCGGTAGCCGTCGCACACCGTCGTCTGCGAGCCCGACGAGGCGGCCTTTTCGCAGAAGAACCAGGTCAGGGTGGGTGCGAAGGGGCTGTTGCCGTTCTCCAGGTGGAGGCCGACCGAGTCGTAGCCGGCGTCCACCAACTGTGCCGTGGAGCCGCCGTGGAACGAGCGGGCCGGATCGAGGGTGACCCGTTCGGAGTGGGCCCCGACGAACGCGGAGAACTGCGAGAGGTCCGGGTCCAGGCCGCGCAGCAGCAGGAAACCCGCGTCGCGCAGCACCCGGACGACCTGCTCGGGTGCGAGGCTCTTCAAGGTCGTGCCTGTGGTCGCCGGTTCGACGAGCCGCGCGGTGCCCGAGCCGTACGGGGTGAGGCGTGCCTGGTCGATCATGGTTTCTCCTCCGGGTGTGGATCGCGGGCGCGGTCGGATGCGCGGTGCCGTCCCTGGTGCGCGGGACGTCACGCGAAGCGGCCCGCTGTTATGGCCGCCCGCACGGCGGAGCGGCGCGGGCGGCCGGTGACGGTGAAGAACTCGGTGTGCAGGCTCTCGTCCGCAGGCACCACATGGGCCACCTCGACCCGCTCCACCTGCGAGAGCCTTGCCAGGCCCAGCGCGTCGAGATCGGCCCGCACCGCCTCGGGCCGGGCCGACGGATCGACGAGGAAAAGTCCGTGCAGGGCGGGCAGCCCGTCGCCGACCACCGCGACGGCCAGGACAGCGGGGTGGGAGCGGTACTGGGCCTCCACCCACTCGGGCGCCACGTTGCGACCCGCCGAGGTGATGATGACGCTCTTCTTGCGCCCCTTGATCCAGACGAAGCCGTCCTCGACGGCAGCCAGGTCGCCGGTGTGGAGCCAGCCCTCCTCGTCCACCTGGCAGCCCGAGGGGTCGTCCCCGCCCTTGTAGCCGGCGAACAACGACGCGCTCCTGACCAGCAGTTCGCCGTCGGGCGCGATCTTCACGCGGACATGGCGCAGCGGGCGGCCGACGCTGCCGATCCTTCGGGCCGCGGGGGTGTTCCAGCTGACCACCGAGCTGTTCTCGCTCAGGCCGTAGCCCTCGTGGACGAGGATGCCGTGGCCGTCGAGCGCGCGCAGTGTGTCGGCGTCGACCGGTGCCCCGCCGCAGCACACCAGCGGGGCTTCGGAGCTTCCGAAGAGGTCGGCCACCGGGTCGTCGCCCGCAGTGCCCACCTCCTCGGCCCGTGACGCCATGGCCTCGGCCAGCGCGGGGGCGACGACGAGCGCGCTCGCCCGGGCCGCCCGCACATGCGGCAGCACGGCCCGCGGGGCGAACGAGGAGGTCCCCACCAGCGGTACCTCCGGCGGCAGCAGGACGACGGTGCCGGCGTCGCAGACCACCAGATAGACGGCCGTGACCTGCTCGATGAGCAGACTGAAGGGCACCAGCGAGAGGTAGCGCCGGAACGCGTCGGCCGGCATCGCCGCGCGCAGCGAGCCGATCAGCTCCTCCAGCGCACCGCGCCGGATGCACACCCCCTTGGGCCGGGAGGTGGTTCCGGAGGTGTGGATGATCTTGCAGAGGTGCTCGGCGGCCTCGGCGCCGGAGAAGAGGGGGGCCGGGAGCGTGCCCACCGTCGGCCGGTCGGCGTCGAGCGCCCGCAGCGGCACCCCGGGCGGCAGGACCTTGTCGGCTCCCCACTCCGCGAGCCGTCGCGCGCCGCTCTCGTCGACGAGGCAGATGTCGATGTCCTCGAGCATGGACGCCGCCTGCTCGGCCGTGAACGCGAGCGGCACAGGCACCTCGACGGCGTCCGCGCCGAGTACCGCGAAGTCGGCCACCAGGAACTCCGGCCCGTTGGCCGTCACCAGGCCGACCTGGAGCTGGCCGGGGTCGGTGGGGTCGCCCGGCTCGCGGGGCGCGCGCTTGCGGACCGGGTGCTCGCGCAGGGTCTGTGCCAGCGCCGCGGCGGCGCCCACGATGTGCCGGTAGGAATACGAACGGGCCACCGAGCCGTCTGGGGCGAGCACCTCGACGAGCGGGCGTTCGTCCTCGCTCAGGGCCGTGAGGCTCTGCTCAAGCGTGCGCACCGGAGACCTCCTGGGATGTGCCGACGAGGGTCTGCACCGCGAGTTCGACGAAGGTGTAGCGCCCGGTCAGGCTGTTGACCAGCGGCCCGATGCTGTCCAGCGGCACCACGCCCGTGGTCGGCGCTCGGTCGTAGTACGAGCCCCAGCGGGCTCTGGCCGCTTCGTCCATCCAGTCGGGATCCGCCTGGCGCAGCGGCATGAAGGGAACGCCTGCGCGGGTCATGGCCTGCTCCACCCGGTCCGTGACGGTGGCCAGGATGAAACGTTTTCCCTGGCACCATGCGATCACCGGCATCACCCGGATCAGCTCGCTGCCCGCGCCCCCGCCTCCGGCCAGCGGCCCCACCTCCACGACTTCGCCGCGCTCCGGCACGGTCCCCGCCACCGGCGCCAGGGCCCGCTCGACAGGCCGGCCGAGGTAGTTCTCCGAGAAGAAGCCGTCCGGCCCCGGCCCGCTCAGGCCGGCACAGGCGACGATCGGAGTCCGCGGTGACTCACGTACCGTCACGAAGCGGTCGGGGCTGGGCGTCGTGATCGCGCCGTAGGTCCTGCGATAACTGTCCTGGGCGAAGCTCCGGGCCTCGTACCACTCGACCGTGCCGGTCTCCGCGATGGCTATGTCCATGTCCTCCCCTTTGTTTGCAGGTGGTCGGTCCGCAGGCGCTGTTCACAGGGTCACCAGTTCACTTCGAGGCCGGAGTGCATCAGCTTGAGGACGAGGGCCGGAGGCAGCCGGTACTGGCGGCGCAGCAGCCAGGTGATGCGCCGCATGAGCCACGCCGGTCGCCGGTCGAGCCAGTCGAGCGATGCGTCCAGCGCGTCCAGGGCGCGCTCTATCTCGGCCGCGGAGACGGTCAGCGGCGGATAGAACCTGAGCACGGGCTGGGCCATCTGCTCGTTGAGCGAGTGGCCGAGGTGGACGCCGCGCGCGGCCATCTGCATGGAGATCAGGTTCTCCACCGAGGGGTTGCGGGTGCGCAGACCGGTCATCAGGCCGATACCGGGGGCGTCGACGAGGTGCCGGGGGTGCTTGCGCGCGGCCCGGCGCAGGCCTTCACGCAGCGCCCGGCCGACGGTCTCGGCCCGCTCGGGCAGGTTCTGGTCGCGCACCACGCGGATCGTGGCGGCGGCCGCCGCCATGGACAGGGCCGAGCCCGAGGTGCCGTCCAGCACACCGGGGTACCACTGCGGGGACCGCCGGGCCTCGGACAGAACCTCCTCGCTCATGGCGACCACCGCGACCGGGACGAAGCCGCCGGTCAGCGCCTTGGACAGCAGCATGATGTCGGGGACGACACCTGAGTGTTCGACGGCGAACATCCGGCCGGTGCGGCCGAAGCCGGTCTGGATCTCGTCGGCGACCAGCAGCGTGCCGGTCTCCCGGCAGGCTTTGGCCACCGCCGGCATGAAGTCCGCGGGCGGCACCCTCAGATAGGCGCCGCCGAGCACCGGTTCGACGAAGACGGCGGCCACGTCCCGGTTCGAGACGGCCCTGTGCACGGCCCGGGCGTCCCCGGGCGGCACGATCACCAGATCACGGTCGGCGGAGACGAAGTCCTCCCGGTGCTCGTGCTGGCCGAGCACGGTGAGGGCGCCGAGCGTCTTGCCGTGGTAGCCGCCCGCGACGATGACCACCTTGCGCCGCTTCGGCCGGGCCAGGTAGGCGGCACGCAGGGCGATCTCGGAGATCTCGGCGCCGGAGCAGCCCAGTGCGAAGCGGTCCAGGCCGGGCGGCAGGATCTCGGCGAGCAGTTCGAACAACTCGGCCGTCGCGGGGTGCGCGGTCCCCGGGATCAGCGACGGCGCCGTGTCCAGCACGTCCAGGACGGCCGCGCGGACGGCGTCGTTCTGGTGGCCGACGAGGAAGACGCCGTAGCTGCCGGCGAAGTCCAGGGCCCGCGAGCCGTCCTCGGCGAACACCTCGGTGCCGCGGGCGTGCGACTCCAGCGGTCGGTCGGTGGCGGCCAGCATCAGCGCGGCGGTGGGATTCCAGTGGCGGCCCAGCGTGGTGAGGACCTGCTGGCGGTCGAGGGCGGACACCGACGCGGTGGCGTTCACTGTCCGGCCTCCCGGGTGTCGAGTGCCTTCAGCGACTCGGCGAGCCGCTGCAGGATCTGGTCGGTGTCCTCACGTCCGGCGGTGAGGGGCGGGGTCAGCGCGACCACGTCGGCGACCGGGTCGCGCACCAGCACCTCGCGCTCGGCGAGGGCACCGGCCAGCCGGCCCGCCGCCGCGGCGTCGCGCGTACGCACCCACAGCAGGGAGCCGTCCGCATGCAGTTCCCGGCAGGCCCCGCCCAGGCCGGTCAGCTCCTCGCGCAGCCGGAGCGCCGCGTGCTCGAACTCCCGCTGCCGCGCGGCCAGATCGTCGGCGTCGACGGCGTCGAGGACCGCGCTCACGGCGGCGGCGGACAGCGGGTTGGCGCCGAAGGTGGAGCCGTGCAGGCTGGGATTGCGTCGGCCGTAGACCCGCTGGTAGGCGCTCGCCGTCAGCACGGCCACGCCCACGGGCACGGCGTCGGCCCCCAACGTGTCGCCGAGGACCAACGCGTCCGGGAAGATCCCCAGCGCGCCGGTGCCGAGACCGCGGCCGAGGCGTGCCGGGGCGGTGTGCCGCTCGTCGAGGACGAGCAGGGTGTCCGTGCGGTGGCAGCGGTCCCGCAGCGCCACCCACCACTCCAGCGGCAGCCTGCCGAGCGGACGGCCGGGAGCCGCGGGGGCCAGCACGACCGCCGCGACCGATTCGTCGACCTGCTCCAGCAGTTCCTCCGGCGCCTGGGCGGACACCGTGCGCGGCCGGAACGGCGCCCCGGGCAGCAGGGCGTGCCCTCGGCCGAGGGCCTGGCCGTGGCTGAGGGCGCCGAAGTCCTCGCCGCGGATGCCGAGGACGTACGGGCGACGGGGGTGGGTGCCCTTGGCCAGCTTGAGCGTCGAGTCGAGGGCCTCGTCCCCGCTGTTGCAGAGATACGAGACGGACAGCGGGCCCGGGCAGAACTCCGCGAGCGCCGCCACCGCCCCCGCGAGCGGCCGGCTGACCAGGATCCTGCTGGAGAGCGCCACGCGGCGGGCCTGGTCGGCGATGGCGGCCTCGACCCGGGGATGGGACCCGAATCCACCGCTTGCGGCGTCCAGCAGCACTCTGCCGTCCCTGGCCTCGACCCGGGCGCCGTGCCGGCGGTGCACCACCGGCGTGCGCGGGCCGGCGGGCGCGCCGTCGTGGATGAGATGGCGGTGGACGACGGAGACGGGATCGGCCGGTGCGGTCACCTCGGGTGCAGGTGGATCTGGTGCTTTCATCTTCTCTTTCCCATCGGACGAGTACCAGGCGGATGCCGGGCAGCACGAATCCCCTGGCCGGGACGGCGTGGCGCACGGCTGGACGGAGGACGGTCGAAGAGTGCGAGGAAGCGAAGGCGCGGGTCCGGACGTACGGAAAGGCGGGGGCGGGGCGGCCGGGCCGGTGACGGCGTGAGCGTCACATCTGCTGGGACAGGGTCGCGTCGCGGCCCGCCCCCAGCCCGATCACGGCCATGAGCACACAGAGCGCCACCAGAACCGCGAGGGGCAGGTTCCAGCCGCCGGAGAGCTGGTGCAGCGCGCCGACGCCGAACGGCCCGGCGGCGGCCATCGTGTAGCCGACGCCCTGCGACATGCTCGACAGTCCGGCGGCGGTGTCGGCGTCGCTGGCCCGCAGCCCGATGAGGGTCAGCGCCAGGCTGAACGCCGCGCCGCCGATGATGCCGAGGACCACTGCCCACAGCCAGATCGTCCACATCGGGGCGACGACGACCCCGACGAGGCCGACCGCGGTGCCCAGCGAGACGACGACGCAGAAGCCGCGCTGGCCCCGGCCGCCCCGGTCCGCGAAGAAGGGCACGACCATGGAACCGGCGGCCTGCAGGAAGGTGATCGCCGACATCATGTAGCCCGCAGCGGCCTCGCTCATCCCGCGGCTGACGCAGATCGCCGGCAGCCAGCCGAAGATGACGTAGGCGAGCAGCGCCTCCAGACCGACGAACGCGGTGACCAGCCAGGCCAGCCGGTTGCGCAGCAGGGGACCGATGGGCGTCCGCGCATCCGCCTGCGTTCCCACGCGGCGCAGACCGAACGGCAGCCAGGCGAGGACACCCACGAGCACCGGCACGGCGAGCAGACCCAGGGAGCCGCGCCAGTCGGTGTCCACGACGCTCTGCAGCGGGATCACGGCACCGGCCGCGGCGGCACCGCCGAACGTGAGGGCCATGGTGTAGGTGGCCATCATCAGCGGCACGCGGTCGGGGAACTCCCGCTTGATCAGACTGGGCAGGACCACGTTGGCGACGGCGATCGCGCCACCGGTGACCACCGTACCCACGTACAGCAGGGCTGCCGGGTCGAGCAGCCGCAGCAGGATGCCGCCGAGCAGGACGGGCAGAGTGCCGAGCAGGACCCGGTCCTCACCGAACCGGTGACGGAGTGCGGGCCCCAGCCCGGCGAAGACTCCCAGGCACAGCACCGGCAGCATGGTCAGCAGCCCGGCTCCGGTGCCGGAGAGCGCGAGGTCCTTCTCGATCTGGGGCAGCAGCGGTCCCAGGCTGGTGATCGCCGGCCGCAGATTGACGGAGACGAGGATGATCCCGGCGATCAGACCGGCTCTGCGGGTGGTCTGCTGCCCGGTCGACGGGAGAGCGGTCGCGATGCCAGGGGCGGAACTGGAGTGCTGAGTCACCGGATTTCTTTCCTTCCCCCACACGGCGAGGGCGTGATCAGGGTTGAATCCCTGCCGATTCCTTGTCGGCTCAACAATCCTGGCGGGGTACCGGAATCTCTCCATCCCGTGAATACGTGTACGGGCTCGGCATCCCGTGAACACGTGACGGCGCCGCGCCCCCCGGGTACGGCGACGGGGCCCGCCCCCTTGCGGAGAGGCCGGCCCCGCACGATACGCCTGCGCCGGTTCACCGCACCGGTGAACCCCACACCGCCTCCCGGCCCGGTTCGAGCAGCGACCGCGGCGACCCGCCGTCGGACCCGCCACCGATCAGCCTGACCGAGGGACGGACCTGGCCATGCAACTGCCAGGCGCCGTCCGGGGTTCCGGTCCGTACGAAGGCCCCCCAGAGCCGCCGGACCTCGGTGCGCAGCGCGGCCGAGTCCGCCGGGTCGGTGTCCGCGAACACCGGGGCGCGACGCGCCTCAGGGCGGCCGAGCAGGAACGGGATCTCCAGGCAGTGACAGGCCCGCAGGGCCGCGTACCGGCCGGGAAGCTGCCAGTCGAAGCGGAACAGCCGGACGGCGGCGCCGCGCTCGTGCGCGAGGTCGCCGAACCGCTGGGTGGGCGCGGTGAAGAACGCGTCCGTCTTCAGCTCCTCGAACACGGTCGGCCACGCCGGGCGGTCCGCCGGACCCGCGGTGTAGCACCGCAGCGCTTCCCCGGCCCGGCCGCCGAACTGTGCGGCGAACTCGGCTGCGACCTCCGCGCGTGTCATCCCGCCGAGCGAGGTGTCCATCCCGTACCACAGGGCGCACTCGTGCCGCGTGGTCCCGGCCAGCACGTCCAGCCCGTCCAGCGGCGGCGCGGAGGCGAGCGCGCCCAGCAGGTCGGGGGCTACGACGGTGCCGTCGGCGACGAGCTGGAACGGCGGCCGGACGTCACCGCGTGCCCGGGGGCCGGCGAGCACCTGCCGCTGGGCGTGCAGGATCCGCTCCCCGGGCACCGCCCGCAGGTCCGCTCTCCCGTCGGCCCCCAACGCCGCCAGGAAGGTGTCGGCGACGCCGGCTGCCTCGGCGCGCGAGAGCGGAGGCATGCCCAGCGGGGCGCTGTGCAGGGCGGCACGCCGGAACAGCGGGCGGACCTGGGGCAGCGCCAGCATCGCCGCGAGCGCCTGACCGCCGGCCGACTGACCGGTCACCGTGACCCGGTCCGGGTCGCCGCCGAAGGCCCGGATCTCGCGCTTGACCCAGCGCAGCGCCATGATCTGGTCGAGCAGGCCCGCGTTGGTGACATGGCCGGAATCCCCCCGCGCCCGGAACCTCAGGGAGGTGCCCTCCCCCTCGATCACGGCCGGCTCCGCCCAGGAGGGGGAGAGGAAACCCAGGGCTCCCAGACGGTAGTTGACCAGGACGACGACGATCTCCTCCTGTGCCGCCAGTTCGGCACCGTCGTAGCGGGGCAGGTCGGCGCCGCCGGTGAGGAAACTGCCGCCCGGCAGCCAGACGAGCACGGGAAACGGCCCGTGGCCGGTGCCGGGCGCCCATATGTTCATCGTCAGACAGGCTTCCGTCTGCTCCCGGTCGGCCGGGTCACCCATCAAGGTCCCGACGGGCGAGGGCAGTTGCAGGGGTACCGTGCCGGCCGGGCGGTCGGCGCGCAGCGGCGCGGACCAGCCGGGGTGCGGGCGGGGCGGGCCGAACCGGTCCGGGCCCACGGGCGGCGCGGCGTACGGCACACCGCGGAAGGCGGACACGCCGGGCTCCGGTCCCTCCCGTCTGCCGATCACCGGTCCGCCGGACACTTCCGCCTCGATGGTCGTCGGTCCGGCATCAGCGGCGTACATGAACCCTCTTCTCCGTGTCCGTGGGGGATGTCGCAGGGGGCGGATCTGCCGTGAGACGCGCGGGACTCACTTCGAGCTGTGCGCCGGGACCGGGTCGGCGGAGCCGTGCGCCAGCACATAGCGCGCCAGCTCGATCCGGCGCGACACGCCCAGCTTGGCGAAGGCCCTGCGCAGGTGGGAGTCGACGGTGTGGGCCGAGACGGCGAGCCGCTGGGCGGTCTCCCGGTTCGTCAGGCCCTCCGCCACCAGCCGCACCACGCGGATCTCCGACGGTGTGAGGCTCTTCCAGTCGCCACCGGTGTGCGGTGTGTTCTCGGCGGCGGGCCGTCCCGGTGGTGTCCGGGTGCCCTCGGCCGCGCCGGAGAGTTCGCGCATGATCCGCCCCTGTGCGGACCGCAGCCGGCGGCGGACGCGTTCGGCCCCGAGCCCCGCGCCGCTCGCCACGTAGATGCGGTGGGCCTCCTGCAGGATCTCCGTGGCCCGCAGGAGATCGCCCTGGGCGTGCGTGACGGCGGCCGCGTCCTCCAGGGCGGAGGCGAGCGCGAGCGGGTGCGATCCGGTGCGCAGGACCCGTACGGCGCGGTGCAGCGGGGCGGCGAGGGAGCCGTACAGCCCGTGGGCGTGCAGCGCGACAGCGGCCAGGGACGGGATGCCGGGGTTCAGCCGGGCCAGATGACGGGCCACGGCGACCGCCTCCGCGGCCTGTTCGTCGGCGCCGGCGCCGCGCGCGATGCGGACCATGTGGGGCACGATCATCGGGTCGGCGGTGAGGAACCACAGGTAGCGACGGGGAGCGGACCACACCTTCGCCAGCTGCCGCATCGCCGCCCGCGGGTCGCCCGCCGCGTCGAGGTGCAGCGCGGTGACGAACGCGCAGACGGTCTCGGTCAGCCCCGGCAGAGCGGCCTGGGGGTGCGCCGACAGCGCCGCGACGTGCCCGGCGGCCGCCTCCAGGTCGCCCCGGACCGTCGTGACCAGAGCGAGCACCGCGAGCAGGACCCTGCGGGCCGCGGGATCCGCGAGCCGGTCGCAGGCCTCCAGACCGGAGTGTGCCGCACGCGCCGCGTCCTCCAGCCGACCCGAGTGCCACAGCTGGAGCGACTTGGCGAGATGCCACCGTGGTGCCGTCCACACGTCCGTGGCGTGCGCGTCGCGGCACCAGGCCTGCAGGGCCTCGGCGGCCTCCAGCGGGCGGCCGGCCAGGCACAGCGCGAGCGACAGCCACAACGAGCCCCAGCCGAAGCTGCGTTCGGCGCCGGCCGGCCCGTGCGCCATGGCCTCGTCGGCCAGCCGAATCGACTCGGCGATGTCGCCGGTGTGCCGGGCGCACAGGCTCAGCACGACCGTGCCCAGGGCGACCGAGGCCCGGTCTCCGGTGCGCTCCGCCACGGACACCGCGGCCCGGCTCAGCGCGGCGGCCCGGTCGGCGTCCGCCGCGGAGTGCGCCAACAGGCACCGGGCCTCCAGCAGCATGAGCCATGCCCGGTAGCCGGCCGGCGGACGGGTGGCCTTCCGGGCCCGCCGCAGGTGGCGCAGGGCAAGCCGGGTACCGCCCAGTCGCAGCAGCACCTCCAGGAGTTCGGCGAACGCCTCGGCCTCGGCCTCGGTCTCCCACCCCGCCGCGGTCAGCGCGGCATCGAGCAGATGACCGGCACGGGCGGTCTGCCCGGCGGCGAGGAACAGCCGCACCGCCGTGACGACGGGGGCGGCCGAGAGCGGTTCGTACAGTCGCAGGCGGTCCAGCAGGAGGCCGGAGAGCTCCTCCCGCTGCCGCGGTGGTACGGCCTGCTCGGCGCGCTCCAGCAGGGTCAGCCGGGTCACGCCCTCGTCCAGGTCCTCCTCCGCCCCGGCCAGGACGAGATGGCCGAGGGTCTCCGTGCAGGGGCGCTCCTCGGACACACACAGGCGCGCCGCCTCCGAGTGCAGCGCCCGCCGCACGGGGCCGAGGAGACTGCCGTAGACCGCCAGATGGACCAGGAGCGAGCGGTACCGGAAGGCGGCGCCGTCGTCCTCCAGCAGACCGGCCGCCACGGCCTCCTGGGCAGCCGGCGCCAGTTCCATGGTGGAACGGCCGGTCAGGGTCGCGACCTGGCGCAGCGAGAACTGCCGGCCCAGGACCGCCCCGACCTGCAGCAGGTCACGGGTGGGCTGGGAGAGAGCGGAGACGACGGGCGCCGTCGCCCTGCCGAGGCCGGCCGGCAGATGTCTGCCCAGCACCCGCACCTCGCCGTCCTCGCTGCGCACGCGCCCTTCCGCGCGCAGCAGGTGGGCCAGGCAGCCGATGAGGTAGGGGCTGCCGCCCGCGGCGCTGGTCAGCCGGCGCACGTCCCCGGGCCGGGCGCCGAGCAGCCGGGCGCCCAGCTCCGCGGAGGCCTCCTCGTCGACCGAGGGAAGCCGGACGACCTCGGCGTGCGAGGTCAGGAGCCGGTCGAGGCCGTCGCCCGCGGGCCGTGCGACGGGGAAGTCGGCGTAGGCCGCCAGCCACAGGACCGGCAGTTCGGTGAGCCGGGGCAGCAGTGTCTCCAGGGCGGCGACGGTCAGTTCGTCCGCCCAGTGCAGGTCGTCCAGGACGATGACGATGGGGGAGTGGGCCGCCCGTTGCTCGACGAGTCGGCAGAGCCGCTCGGTGAGCCGTCCCCAGTGGGTGGGCCGGTCGGCGAGCGCGGCCAGTGACTCCGCCTCGACAGCGTCGACGACGGGATGCGGTCCGGCGCTCAGCACGGCGAGCAGCGGGGCCATGGCCGAGTGCTGGTCCAGCCGCGCCACCCGGGCGCTCACCACAGTAAGGCCGTACCGCTCGGCCTCCTCGGCCGCGGCGCGCAGCAGGAGGGACTTGCCGGACCCGAACTGACCGTGGAAGACCAGGAAGGCGCCCCGGCCGGCCTCTGTCGCCTCGAACGCGGCGCGCAGCAGGGCCAGTTCGCGGTCGCGTCCGACGAGACGCTGGTGTCCGGACCGTGGCATGGGGCGCCTTCTCCCTGTCTGACGGCCTTCGTGGGAAGGCTGGACCGACCCGAGGGTGAACCGGGGGACCACCGGGGCGGCCGGCGGCAGGACGGTTACGGCGCTCGGCTCTGTGCGGCGTTCCGGACCGCCAGGAGCCCCTCGAGGGCGTGCAGACTCGTCCGTACGACATGGCGTGCCGCGGTCGCCGCGGCCTCGGAGTCCTGTTCCTCGATCGCCTTGACCAGTGCCTCGTGCGCCTCGATGCCGCACTCCAGATGGGTGTCCTCGCCGCCGAACAGGGTGAGGCTCTCCTGCAGCCGCTTGACGAAGAAGCGGTAGCACTCGGTGAGCGTCTCGTTGCGGGCCGCCTGGACGACGGCGAGATGCAGTGCGGCGTCCCGTCTGCCGAACTCGGCGGGCTCCTGGTCCGCGGCTTCGCGCCGGGCCTCGAGCAACTCCCACAGCCGGACCATGTCCTCGGGCGTGCGGCGCTGGGCCGCCGAGTGGGCGGCCTGTACGTCGAAGCAGAGCTGTACCTCGAACACGTCGCGGACGTCGGCGAGTTCGATGCTCTTGAGCATCGGCGCCGGGTCGGACACCGAGCGGACGAAGATGCCCTTGCCGCGTTGTGACCTCAGCATGCCCGTGTGGACCAGGGCACTGACCGCTTCCCGCACGGTGGGCCGGCTGACGCCGAGCGTGGCCGCCAGCTCCGTCTCGCTGGGCAGGCGCGATCCGATGGGCCAGGCACCTGCGGCCAACTCGCCGTGCAGCACGGCGATGACCTCATGGGTCGTCGACGGGCGGCTTATCGGGCGCAGAGCCATGGGCGATTCCTTGGTTGTCTGACAACTGACGTCAGGCTAGTCAACGTCCTGTGTGCCCACAAGTCCGCGCGGATTCGGATGACTTGACGCGGAGCCCGGACCGAGGACCGCCGCTGCGGGTGCGCAACGAGCCGAAGCCCCGGAGCACCGGGGGCGACGGATGGGTCGCCCCCGGTCCTCCAGGGCGTCTGTGACAGGCGGGGGCCTGCCCCCCGGGTGTCCTACGGGGCAGGGCAGACGGCCGGTGCGCAGCCCGCCTGTGTCCGGCCGCCGGGCGCCATGGCCGTGTCCGCGGGCCTGAGGGTGACCGCCCGGGACTCGAAGGACACGGTCGCGGCGAAGGCCTCGGCACCGTTCTGGGTGCCGGTCACCAGGAGCTGTGAACGGCCCAGCCCGTCCGGCTCCTTCGGCGCGACGTCGATCCAGCAGGGCGCGTCGAACTCGACGTAGCGCAGGAAGGTGGAGTCGAGGGCGGTGGGCCGCGGGTGTCCCGGTGCCGAGGCGTGCACCGCCTGGACCACGGCTTCGAGCAGGACCATGCCCGGTATGTGATCGTGCGGGTGGTCGAACAGCACGGTGTTGGAGACGTCCGTGCGCAGTTGGTAGTGGTGCGGCTTGGAGGTGGGCGCGATGACGACGTCCCCGGCGTCGGTGCGGTCCACCGACGGCGGGGTGACGGGCGGTGCCGGCGGCAGTGCGGCGGCGAAGGCCCGCTGCGCGTCGGCGTACTCCTTGCGCAGCCGGTCGTAGATGGCGGGTGGATGAGTGACGTACTTGATCTCGGCGGACCCGAGTGGTTCCCCGCCGCAGGTCGCCTCGATACGGGCGGTCAGCCGAGCCGAGCCGAGCCGGCGTCGCAGGGTGATGTCGCCGTGCGTGACCCGCAGTTCGACCTCGGCGGGTGCGGTGCGCTCCCGGAAGGCCGCCGGGGCGAAGGCGTAGCGGGCGTACTCCCATCCGTGGCGGTGGTCGAGGGGTATCTCCTGGGTCGTGTGGGACAGCACCGCGAGTGCCTGACGGACGCTCTCGACGAAGAGGAGCGGGCTGGTGGCGCCGCTGCGCAGCGTATAAAAGGAATGGGAACGCGGCCAGTCGAGGGTGACGGCATGGACGTGCGGGGACTCCTCGTGCCAGTGGCGGACGAAGATCTCGCCGGGCCTCGACTTGTGTGCGTAGCGCTGCAGTTCGATGGTGGGTAAAACGGTGTGCGGGTGGCTGGGCATGTGCGTCCTCCCCCTTGGGACGTCGGCGGGCGGAGGGGTGTACAGCGCAAACGGGTAACGGAATCGGTCCGTTGTTCGGGCTGGGCCCCAGGTGAAAAAATAAAGGTTGTACTTTTCTTTGTCGAGGGATGGGTGAGGTTGCCATGACAGGCCGAGTGATCAGACAGGAGCGGGCGGTGCGGACCCGGGCGACGCTGCTGCGCGCCGCCGCCGAGGTGTTCGCCGAGTCCGGGTACGAGGGAGCGAACGTGTCGGCCATCGCGCACCGGGCCGGTCTCACGCTGGGCGCCCTGTACTTCCACTTCCGCAACAAGGGTGATCTCGCTCGCGAGATCGTCCTCGCCCAGCCGGAGCTCGTGGTGCCGCCGCACCCTTCCGAAGGCCTGCAGCACGCCGTGGACGTCACCCTCACCTGGGCGCACCAGCTGCTCGACGACCCGGTGCTGCTCGCCGGGGCGCGGCTGGTGATGGAGCAGGAGTACTTCGTCGAGCCCGCGGAGAACTCCCACCAGCAGTGGACACGCGTCGTGTCCGAGGATCTGCACGAGGCGCAGCGGCGGCGCCAGCTGCGGGCGGGAGTCGACGTGGAGGCGCTGGCCCGGCTGGTGGTCAACGCGTGCACGGGTGCGCAGATGCACTCCCACCTGGAGTCCAGGCGCCGGGACCTGCCGGACCGGGTGGAGGAGATGTGGCGATGTCTGCTCCCGGCGATGGCCGTGCCGAGCGCGGTCAAGTGTCTCGAGTTCGGCGAGTCCCGTGCGAGGAAAGCATGAGTGACCTGCCGCTGGTCGTGGTGACCGGTGCCACGGGCGCCGTGGGACGGCATGTCGCCTCCCAGCTGGCGGGGCGGGCGCGGATCCGGCTGCTCGTGCGGGACGCCGGCAAGGCCCGCGCGCTCGGGCTCACCGCGGAGGCCGTGGTCGCCGACTACGCCGACCGTCCGCCGCTGCGGGAGGCCATGGCGGGGGCCGACGCCGTCTTCGTCGTGACCGCGAACCCGCTGCGCCCGGAACACGACGAGAATCTCCTGGCCGCCGCGCGCTCGGCGGGAGTGCGGCACGCGGTGAAGATCTCCTGGCTCGCCGTCGCGGACCCTGCCGCGGACGACCTCATCGCCCGGTGGAACCGGCAGAGCGAGCAGGTGCTGCACGCCTCGGGGCTGGACTGGACGGTGCTCCGCCTGCGCAGCCCCATGTCGAACACGCTGGCCTGGGCGCCCGCGATCCGCCGGGAGGGCGTGGTGCGCGCGCTGGGCGGCGACGCTCGGACCGCCTGTGTGGACCCGCGTGACGTGGCGGCCGTGGCGGTGCGGGCGCTGACCGAACCGGGGCACGGCGGCAGGACCTACGCGCTGACCGGGCCGGAGCCGCTGTCGCCCCGGGAGCAGACCCGGGTACTTTCCGAGGTGCTGGAACGACCGCTGCGCTTCGTCGAACTGACGGTGGATCAGGCGCTGGAAGGGTGGCGCGGAAAGCTTCCGGAGCCGGTGGCGCGCGCCTTGGCGGAGGCCGCCGCGCGCCGCGGAGCCGGGGATGCCGTACGGCCGGAGGACTCCCTGACGGCCGTCACCGGCCGCGCGGCGGGGACGTTCGCCGACTGGGCCGCGGACCATGCGACGCACTTCCGCTGAGGCGCCGTGGGGTTCTTGTGTTCGGAACACAACAAGATCGGCAACGCCGGAGGGGAACAGCGTGGTGGACTCTGGGAGCGGACTGCTCCAGGGCAAGGTCGTCATGGTCACCGGAGCTTCCAGCGGCATCGGGGCGGCGGCGGCCCGGCTGTTCGCGGCCGAGGGGGCGGCGGTGACCGTCATGGCCCGCCGCGAGGACAAGCTGCGCGAGCTGGCCGAGGGCATGGCAGCCGTCGGCGGGAAGGTCCTGGTGACGGCGGGGGACGTGACGTCGCCGGCAGACGTGGAGCGGGCGGTGACCGCGGCGGTCACCGCGTACGGCCGCCTGGACGCGGCTTTCAACAACGCGGGTTGGGGGAGCATCGGCACCCCTCTGCACGAGACGGACGACTCCGTCTTCGAGCAGATCATGGACGTGAACGTGCGGGGCGTGTGGAACTGCCTCAAGCGGCAGCTTCCGGTGATGGTCCGGCAGGGATCCGGGGCGATCGTCAACACCTGCAGTACGGCGGGGGCGTTCGCGACGGGGGCCATAGCTCCCTACGTGGCGGCCAAGCATGCGGTACTCGGCCTGACCAGGGCCGCGGCCGCCGAGTACGGCGCGCACGGGGTACGGGTCAACGCGCTGATGGCGGGCAGCACCCGAACCGAGCTGATGGAGACGGAGATGGAGCGGATTCCCGGGCTGGAGCAGGCCGCTGTCGCCCGGGCCATCCAGCGCCGGCTCGGCGACCCGGACGAGGTGGCCCGGGCGGCGCTCTGGCTCTGCAGCGACCAGGCTTCCTTCGTCACGGGGGCGGCAATGCCCGTGGACGGGGGATGCAGCGCCGTGTGAGCCGTCCTGGCGCGGGCGCCGGTCAGGTTCTGAGGGCGCGGGCGGGGAGGGGTGTGGGCTCGTCGATGTCGCCGCCGCACCCCTTCGGCGCCGCCTGAGGCAGGACCTGCCGCCAGATGCGGGCCAGCAGGGCGGAGGTGCGGTGCTCGCTGTCGGGGCAGCTGCGGTGGGGGAGGGTCGCTTCCATCCCGCAGACCAGGTGTACGGCCAGGGCGGTGAGCGCCGCCGCGTCCGTTTCCGGACAGGACTCCGAGTCGGCCGTCGCGCGCAGGCGCCGGCGGATCAGCGGGGCCCACGCGCCCCGCCAGCTGTGCCGCGTGTCGGCCGCCTCGCGGTCCAGCCGTGCGGCGGCCCGTACCGACGCGTCCCGCTCGAGGAGCTCCACGAGCCCGAGGGTGAGGGACACGACGCACTCGACCGGAGGCTCCCGGCGTGCGGTCACACGGGCCACGAGGGCACGGGTGGCGGCGATGCCCTGTTCCCTGACGGCCGTCGACAACTCCTGTTTCGAGGCGAAGTGGAAGGTCAGCGCCCCCAGTGAAATGTCCGCGGCCCGAGCGATCCCGGCGAGCGACGCGCCCGCGTATCCGCGGCGGTCGAACTCTCCCGCAGCCGCCGTCAGCAAGGCGTGACGCGTGCGACTGGCCCTCTCCTGCTTCATCATCGACCTTCCTCGGAGCTGCACCGGCGGCGTTGCAGCTGGTGACGACCGCCCCGCGAGCGTAGCCCCCGTCCGAGAGTACCCAGCGGCCGACAGAAAACAAAAAAATAACTATGTTACTCTTTCTTGAATTGCCAACGATCGGACCAGAGTTGACATGCGTGTCTCGTGATGCGGCGTGCGAACGGCGCGGAGCAAGGCTCGACTGGGGGAGGGGGACGACATGGACCTGAGCGTGCTCGGGGGGCTGGCGGTGTACGAGGGGGGAGCGCCGATCTCTCCGTCAGCGGCGCCGACCAGGCAGGTGCTCGCGCTGCTGGCGGCCTTCGCCGATCAGGTGGTGCCGACGTGTGCCGTCGCCGAGGAGCTGTGGCCCCACGGGGCGCCTCCGCACTCCGAACACGTACTGGAGTCCCATGTCCGCCAGTTGCGTGCCGTCATCGGCGCGGCGCTGCGGGCGGAGGGCGGCGAGCGGTCGGCCGAGGACGTGCTGGCCTGGGTGCCCGGTGGATACCGGTTGGACACCGCCGGCGGCTCCAGCGACGCCGGCGCATTCGAGCGGACGGCCGGAGCGGGCTACCGCGCGATGGAGGCGGGAGACCTGGACCTGGCGAGCAGGCGGTTGCGTGAGGCGCTCGACCTGTGGACCGGCGCCCCGTTCATGGGGGTCACGCAAGGACCGCACCTGCGTGCTCAGGCGGCGCTTCTCGCCTGCTCCTGGCAACGGGCGGTGGACCGCTGGATCGACGCGGACCTCAGGCTCGGGCGCTGGCGCGAACTGTCCACGGGCCTCGCGCAGGTGCTCACCCGATTCCGCTCACCGGCTCCCCTGTACGCCCAGTTGAAGGCGGATCTGGATCACAGGGGCCAGGACCTCGAGGTGATCAAGCGGTATCTGCGGCAGCGCCGCAGCCTGTCGGCGCGCATGCCGCACCGCGTCGTGGTGGGGCGGGAGGGGGCGCGGGCGGCGATCGGCAGTGACCGTCCGCTCGGCCTCGCGGCCGCGCACGGGACCTCGCTGCTGCAGGCGATCTGACGGACTGACGGCCGACCTGACGAGCTGTCCGCGGGGTGCTGGCGGGAGCGGCCGGGGCGCACCAGCATGTGTCGCGGTTGTGTGCCTTCGACAAGAAGCGCCCAGAAGGGACCGGAGTTGATGATCCGTCAGAAGGCCGCGGTCGTCGGATCCCCGATCGCGCACTCGCTCTCCCCCGTACTGCATCGCGTCGCCTACCGCGAACTGGGCCTGGACGGCTGGACGTACGAGAGCCACGAGGTCGACGAGCACGGCTTGAAAGCCTTCCTGGACGGCATGGACAGCAGCTGGGCGGGGCTGTCGCTGACCATGCCGCTGAAGCGTGCCGTGCTGCCGCTGCTCGACTCCGTCACCGGGATCGCGCGGTCCGTGCGCTCGGTCAACACCGTCTTCGTCACGGCCGCGGGCCGAAAGGCGGGAATCAACACCGACATCCCCGGCATGACCGCGGCACTGCGCGAGCGGGGCATCGACCATGTCGAGCGGGCGGCGGTCCTGGGTGGCGGAGCGACCGCCGCCTCCGCCCTGGCCGCGCTGGCGCGCATGGGGACGCGGGAGGTCGTCGCCCACGTGCGCAGCGCGGCGCGAGCCGAGGAGATGCGGCAGTGGGGCGGGCGGCTGGGACTCGACGTGCGCACTGCCCCATGGAGCCGCGCGGCGCATGCGCTGAGCGCGCCCCTTGTGGTCTCGACCACTCCGGCCGGTGCCACCGACGCCCTGGCGGACGCCGTACCGGACAGGCCGGGCGTGCTGTTCGAGGTCCTCTACGACCCGTGGCCCACGCGGCTCGCACACGGCTGGCAGTCCCGCGGCGGCGAGCTCGTGGGCGGCCTCGACCTGCTGGTGCATCAGGCGGCGCTCCAGGTGGAGGTGATGACGGGACGGTCCCCGGCACCGCTGTCCGCCATGCGGGCCGCGGCCGAGCATGCCCTCGCCGTCCGCACAGCACGAAGTTGACATTTCCTGCCATATCCGCCCTGTCCCGTCCGGTATGGCGGGGTACCGTCCGCGCCTCCCTAAGCGCTTGACTGCCCGATCTTGCTCTGTCTAGGTTCAGTAAAGCCGCACAGCCGACGGGGGGCAGGGCATGGAAGACGAAGCAGACATACATCGCCTCGACTTACTCACCGTGCTCAGACTCCTCGCCGAAGAGGCGCCGGTGGAGAGCTACGAGGAACTTCTGCTGAGGGCCGGCCAGGAGTGTTCCGAAGCCGAGCGGCTCCGTCTCGAGCAGGCGGTCCGGCTGGCCTACGTCATCCACGCCTCCCAGGGGAGGCGCCGGCAGCGTGAGGACGGGCTCGCCGAACTCGTCGACACGGCACGTGACATGACCCAGCCGCACGACCTGGGCGAGCTCCTGCACGTCATCACCCGGCGCGTCAAACGGATCATCAGCGCTGACGTCGCGTGCATCTGCCTGCGGGAGGAGGACGGCACGCTGAGCCTGCGCGCCGCCGAAGGGGCGACCACGGCCATCGCCCCGGAGATGCGTCTGCAAGGCGGTCCGGGGCACCAGGCCATTGCCATGGGGGCCCCGCTGTGGACGGCCGACTACCTGCGCGACACCAGCCTGGAGCACAGCCCGGACGCCGACGACTTCATCCGCGCGGAGGGCATCAAGTCGCTGCTCGCCGTGCCCCTCATCCACGGTGACAGCGCCTTGGGCGTCCTCCTGTGCGCCGTCCGCAGCGTGCGGCGCGTCACCCCGGACGAGATCGGCCTGGTCTGCTCGCTGGCCGCGCTCGGCGCCGTGGCGATCGAACGCGCGGAGCGGCTCCAGGACGCACGCAGCGAGGTGAGCGAACTCGAACTGGACGGCTTCCACGCCCGCACGAGCCTGGCCAGGCTGGAACAGCTCGAGGACGCTCACGGCCGCATGATGAGCCTGCTGCTGTCCGGAGCCGATCTCGACACCGTGGCACAGGCCGCCGCCGACGCGCTGGACAGCGTGCTGCAACTGCGTGATCCCGCGGGCCGGATCATGGCGGCCACCGCCGACCTGTCGGACCTGGACGACGAGGCGGTGGCCAAGACGTCCTGGGAGGCCCATGCCCAACGCGCCCCGGCGGCTCATGGCGAGGGAACCTGGGTGGTGCCCGTGCTGGCCGGTGCCGAGAACCTCGGGTTCCTCGTACTGCGGCCCACCACCGCGCTGGTAGGAGTGGATCAGCAGCTGCTGCGCCTGGCCATCCAGGCCATCGCGCTCCAACTGCTCCTGCAACGCGGTACGGCCGTGACCCAGGCGCCCGTCCACGACACCCTTTTCGACGAACTGCTCGCCCTGCCGTCACGCGGGTCGCAGCAGGCTCGCTACCTCGAACAACGCCTGAGCGGCATCGGCCTGGACCTGGCACAGCCGCATGTCCTGCTGGCGATACGCCCCGAGGGCAGGGGATACGGCCGGGCGATCGTGTGGGCCTCTTCCTACGCCCATGGGCGGGCCGGTCTCAAGACGGTCCAGGACGGCTGCATCATGCTGCTGCTGCCCGGGACGGGCGCGTCGGAGGTCGCCCGCTCCGTGGGTGGTGAACTGACGGCGCTGCTGGGCCATCCGGTGACTATGGGCGCGGCCGGGCCGGGGCGGGTCCCCGGTGACGTGGGCCGGCTGCACACCGAGGCGGTGCGTTGCCTGGAAGCCCTGACCACGCTCGATGCCGCCGGAAGCACCGCGGCCCTGGAGGACCTCGGTTTCATGGGGCTGCTGCTGTCCGAGACCCACGACGTGACCGGCTTCATCGACACCGTCATCGGGCCGGTGCTGGGCTACGACCACGAGAACGCCACCGATCTCACCGAGACGCTGGAGGCGTACTTCGCCACCGGTGCCAGCCCCAGCAAGGCCGCCGAGACGCTCCACGTCCACCCCAACACCGTCTCGCGGCGCCTGGAGCGCATCACCGCGCTGCTGGGCGCGCGGTGGCAGCAGCCCGGCCGGGTGCTGGACGTTCAACTGGCCCTGAGGATGCACCGGATGAGGACGGTCCTGCACCTCGGCTCCCCGGGCGCCGCCCGCTCCTGAGCCGTCGGTCCCGGATCCGTCCCCGCCGGAGGTGACGGACCGCGCCCCGGGTCCGGCGGCCCCGTCGTTGCCCGGGCCTCACTCCGGGACTCCCAGGGCGATCGCCGTGTGCGCCACGGAGGCCAGCGTCATGTGCCGGTGCCAGCCGCGGAAGGAGCGTCCTACGAAGTCGCGCAGTCCGGCCCGGTCGCCGATGCGCGCGAAGTCCTCCTCCACCCGGCCGTCCAACTTGGCGATGCGCAGCAGCGACGCGACCGGCAGCCGCGCCATGCCCGTGACCCACAGGGCGGAGGGAGGCTGCGCAGGATCGGCCCACTCGCCCATCAGGAGCAGTTGCCGAGGCCGGCCTCCGAGGGGACCCGGCAGCACGACCGGGACGGCCGCGGCCAGGGTCGTGCGGGTGGCGTTCTGATGGGCCGCGTCGCGCCAGGAGACCGGCGCCCGCATGCCCTTGACCAGTTCGAGTATCCGCTGGGCGGGCAGCGAGCCGGCCCGGTGGCCGGGCAGCGCCGGGTCCGCGGCGGTCACGCGGCATGACGGACTGATCCGGGCGAGGAAGGGCACGCCGCTCCCGGTCAGCCGGTTGGCGGCGGCGGAGATGCCGCCGCGCCGCAGGTCGAGCAGGACCGGCCGGCGCGGGATGCTCCACTCCTGTGCCATCTGCACGGCGGCGGACACGGCGCACTCCTCCGCGCTCTCGGTACCGGCCCTTTCGGGCACTTCGGCCTGCTCGCGTCGCTCGGGATCGTTGATCCAGGGTTCGGGAAGCACCATCCGCCAGTTGACGGGGGCGCTCAGCTCGGGAGAGGCGAGCCACACGCCGAGTGCCTGCTGGCCGCGGAAGACCTGGCCGAGATGGGGCGCGAACTGCTGGTCGACGCCGACCGAGTGCTTGCCCGCCTTGGGTATGTGTATCGGCCGTACCACCCACGCCTGCGGCGCCGCGGTGTGTTCGAGGTAGCCGGCCAGGGCGATGCGCAGCGGGCGCCAGTCCCAGGCGGAGCTTGAGATGAAGTGGTGCAGGCTCTGCTCCACGGCTGCTCCGCCCAGCTGGGCGGCGATGTTGCGGATGGACTTGCGGCCCGGGGTGGTCAGCAGGCCGCGCAGGTACTGCTCCGCCCGCAGCCGGCGGTCCCGTCGGCTCAGCAGGGAGAACAGGACGGTGCACAGTTCGGCGACGACGTCGTCCGGCACGTCGGCGGCGGGTACCGAGCCATGCTGACGAGGCATTGCCAGAGTGTCGGCGGAGTTGTCGGGCCTGAGGATCAGTGTGTTCACGATGCTCCAACCGTGGTGGTGCGGCACTGTTGGGTTGCCTGTTCACCATGGCTGGCATCAGCCCGATCCCACGAGGTGCTCAGGTCACCTCAATGTGCGTGCTGCTGCAGGGACGGTCACATGTGTGTGGTGTACATGAACCGCGGGGGAACATGTCAGTTGACGCATCCTGTACGGCGCAATGCGCTGTTGATGCGGGGTGTGCCGGGGCAACCGCCAACCAAGGGCCGGTGTGGGGCGCGACCCCACACCGGCCCGTACCGGTCTCATCGGATCCTGAGACTGCCCAGGTAGGAACGCCCGTTGCGGCGGGTCTCGGGGACCGAGTCGCCGCCGAACTTCTCCGCGACCGCGTCCGCCAGCACCAGGGCCACCATC
>NZ_JAGXJL010000084.1:0-28937 GCF_019091475.1 Streptomyces sp. GbtcB6
ACGCCCCATCACCGGCAACTCAGGCAACACCGCCTCCAGGCACACCCATTGCTTGTCTGTCAGATCACCGCGAGCCACCCGAAGATCGTTTCACAGTGAAGATCAACATCTCAAACACGCCCTAGTACTACAGCCGGTGTTGTCACGGTGAGTGGTCTTGTTGGCGGTAGTGGCTGATGCGGGCTCTGGTCTGGTGCCGTCGGCGCCAGCGGTTCCAGTACAGGGACAGCGGGAGACGGCCTCCTCCTACTCGTCGGTGGGGGCGTATGCGTCGGCTCCGCACGTCGGCGAGGAAGGCCAGGGCGAGCATGCACCTCATGCCGGTCGTCACGTCACGTCACGTGAACGACCGGCTGTAGTACCGGGCCGGACTCATGCAGGACGAGAAGCGGCGCCACAGCTGACGGGATCTCGGTGATGTCTGTGACTGAGGGTGGCATGGACATGGGCTGGGGGCGCTGACACCATCTGATGAATGGCCGTCGACAGTAGAACGCGTTCCTCGATCTGGCACAATCGCGGATTCCTGCTGTTATGGGGCGGCCAGACGGTCAGCGAGATGGGGACGCAGATCACCGTTCTCGCTCTGCCGTTGGTCGCCGTCGTGTTGTTGGAAGCCTCCGCGTTCCAGGTCGGCCTATTGGCGGCGGCCGAGACAAGTGCGTATCTCCTGGTGGCGCTGCCGGCCGGGGCCATAGTGGACCGAATCGCCAAGCGCCGGCTGATGATCTGGTGCGACCTCGCGCTGTTCGTGGTGATCGGCTCGGTGCCGCTGGCACACGCCGCCGGAGCGCTGACGCTCGCTCAGCTCTATGTTGTCGCACTGGTCTCCGGCGTGCTCTCCGTGTTCTTCTCAGTCGCCTACCAGGCCTATCTGCCGACGGTCCTTCACCGCGACCAGCTCATGGACGGCAACGGCAAGCTCGCCGCCTCCCGGTCGGTCGCGCAGATCGCCGGACCCAGTACGGGCGCGGGACTGGTGACGCTGGTGGGCGCCGCGGGGGCGATGGCCGCCGACGCGTTCTCCTTCGCGTTTTCGGCGTGCTCATTGTCGGCGATCCGTACCCGTGAGCCGCGCCGTCCCCGGCCACAAGCCGACAAGCGTCCCACGCTGCGGTCGCAGATCCGTGAGGGCCTCGACTATGTCTTCCGCGATCCCATCCTGCGCAACTCGGTGGCGTTCAACGGCACCGCCAACTTCTTCGTCATCATGGTGGAGACCCTCGGCCCGGTGTTCCTGATCCGCACGCTGCATCTACGGCCGGGCCTGGTCGGGCTGTTGCTGGCGCTGGGGGCCGTCGGTGGGGTAGCGGGCGGCGTGGCGGCACGGTACCTCGCCCTGAGGTTCGGCTCGGCGCGGATCAGCTGGATCTCGATGACCGTGCTGTCGCTGCCCGGTCTGCTCATCCCACTGGCCGGGCGCGGTTGGTGGGTCCTGCTGTTCGGCATCGGCTGGATCTCGTGGACCTTCTCCTCCACCGTCGCGGGCATCTCGCTGACCAGCTACCGCCAGGCCGCCTGCCCGCCGGAGATGCTCGGCCGGGTCAGCGCCGCCGCTCGCTGGATCACCTGGGGCACACTGCCGCTCGGCGGTCTGGCCGGCGGCGCGCTCGCCACCGCCTTCGGCGTCCGGACCACGTTGTGGATCGCCGTCGTCGGCGGCTGCTGCGCGGGACTGTGGCTGTTCTTCTCACCGTTGCGCGGCATGCGCGACATCCCGCTCAAGGAACCCGAACCCGAACCTGAACCCGAACCCGAAGCCGTGGCCGAAAAGCCGTGACAACACCCAGATGTCGTCAGGCCGTTCACCACGGCCGACCGAACGACCGGCGCCGCCACCAGGAACGAGTGTCCTCGGAGAACACGGCGCGGCCTACAA
The DNA here is from genome assembly GCF_019091475.1 of Streptomyces sp. GbtcB6. NCBI lineage: Bacteria > Bacillati > Actinomycetota > Actinomycetes > Kitasatosporales > Streptomycetaceae > Streptomyces > Streptomyces sp. GbtcB6. The sequence continues at coordinate 1,880 of NZ_JAGXJL010000084.1, forward strand.
CGTGCCACTGGCCCTCCGGCTGACCGGAAGCCTCGACCGCGATCCGCTGATCCAGGCTTTCACCGACGTCGTCGAGCGACACGAGGTGCTGCGCACCGGCTTTCTGGAAGTCGACGGCGAGCCTCTACCAACAGGTACGCGATACCGAGCAGGCCCGGCCCGTCTTCCTTGTGCGGGAGAGCGATCCGGAGCGGCTGACCGAGGATCTCGACAGCGCGGCACGCCATGTCTTCGACCTTGCCGCCGAACTCCCCGTCCGCTGCTGGCTGTTCGTGCTCGGTGAGACCGGTTCTGTCAGCGATCTCGTGAAGGCCGAGGTCAAGGGGTTGTGCCGACAGGAATGCCCTGGTCATGGGGGATGTCTGCTTATCGGCCGAGGGCGTGTTCTTGTTCTCCACCCTGCGAGGTGGCTGGTGTCGGGGAAGTTGCTCCGCCTCTTCCCTCGGCGGTCCGTGGCGTGGAACACGCCGTTACGGAGGGGGGTGTTACGGGCGCCGGACGGAAGCTGTTGTACCGGGAGTGAGTCCGAGGGCTGCCTTGGCCTGTCGGGTGCGTTCGTCGGCGAGGACTTCCGTCTCGCCCGCTTCGACGGCGGCGAAAGTCTGCTCGGCGATCGCTTCCGGGGTGTTCTTGGGGCCGGTGACATGGGCGGCCATGTCCGTGTCGATGTAGCCGCAGTGCACGCCGACGACGAGGACGCCGGTGTCGTGAAGTTCGCCGCGGATCCCGTTGGTCAGGGCCCAGGCGGCGGCCTTGGAGGCGCTGTAGGAGCCCATCGCAGGGTTGGTGAACCAGCTCGCGATGGACAGCACGTTGACGATAGCGCCGGGTGGGTTGCCTATGAGCAGCGGGGCGAAGGCACGGCACATGGCGAGCGTGCCGAAGTAGTTGACCTCCATCTCCGCACGGGCTGCGGCCGGGTCGGGCGCGGCCAGCAGGGGGCTGTCGGTAAGGACGCCGGCGTTGTTGACCAGCAAGGTCACCTCGGAGCACGTCTCGGCTGCCGCGGCCACCTGGGCGGGATCGGTGATGTCGAGGCGGACCGGGATCACGCCGGGCTCGAGGACTGACCGCGGGTCGCGGGCCCCGCCGTAGACGTGCTGTGCGCCGCGCTGCAGGAGCAGCCGGGCCATCACCTGTCCGAGCCCCCGGTTCGCGCCGGTCACCAGTGCCGTTGCCCCCTGGATCTGCATGGTTTCAACGCCCGTCTCGCCCGGCCGATTCGTCGGCAGATTCTCGATCATGTGGTGGACCATTTGAGATGAACGGCGGTCTCGTGGAACCCCAGAGTGCGGTAGAAGTCGGCCGCTCTGCGGGTCGGCACGGTCACCTCGACGTCCTTCGCCTCCCGGGCCCTCGCCTGTGCGGCCCGGATCAGCGCGGAACCCGCACCGCGGCCCCGCATGGGCTCGGCCACGGTGAGTTCGAGCAGTTCGAGGATCGTTCCGCCGGCGAACAGGGTGGGCATGCGCACCGCGAGCAGGTACCCGACCACGCACGAGTCCTGCTCGGCGACCAGGAACTCGGCGCCGCCGTCCGAGGCAGCCTCGATGATCCGCGGAAACGTGGCGCCGTCGAAGACCGCTCGATCGGGCCGGTAGCTCGTCACGAACCCGCTCAGCAGACCGTAGATGTCATCGGCGTCCGAGGGCGTGGCGTCGCGGACAGTCGTCATGCCGGCCCGTCCGCCGGGAGGCTGCCGATCGACGCCGTAGCGGCCCCTGGGACGGCGGCCATGAGCTCCGCTGCCTCGATCTCGATGCTGCTGTCGCGCCGGCCGCTGCCGCAGTGCACACGTCCCAGACTGCTGACCGTCTCGTCGAACACCACCGTCGCAGCCCGGTCCGCGGACACGGGGCACACCCCGTCCGGCTGCATCCCCGCCCGCGCCAGCCGCCCGGCATCGGCGGGAGACAAGTCGTCTCGGCGGATCCCGGCTGCGCGGGCGAGGGCGCCGTACCTCAGCCGTGCATGGCCGGGCAGCACCGCCAGCAGGAGACGGTCCTCGGGGGTGACGAATGCCAAGGTCTTGACGGTTCGCTCCAGCGGAACGCCCAACGCGGCACAGACCTCCAGAGGGCTGGTCACGTGAGGGTGCTCGTGCAGCCGGAAGGACACACCGAGCGAAGCGAGGATCTCCGGTGGACCAATGGGTGCGAGACCATTCACCCCGGCGAGATTACCGTGCACGGTACGGGAGTTGATCGCCCTTTGCGGAGCAGAAGTCGGCCACGCCGCTCCACCGGGACCCACCCGCGGTTGAAATCGCAACCAAGTGAGGGGGACGAACAGAGGCGGCCATTCAGGGTTCTGGCAGCGATCTCATGAAAGCCGAGGTCAGGGCCGTGCCAGGATGCGAGCTCGCAAGAGCGCGAAGGACGCGCGACCGTACATGCTTCTCTTGAGGAGCTTGACTCTGCAGACATGTCCTTCGACTACGCCCGAGCTGTAGGCGAGGGTAAGTCCGGCGGTGACGGCGTCGAGGTCCTGCCGGAGGAAGCCGGCGAAGGACCGGATCGACGGCTGACCGCATTGTTCGCCCTGGCGGATCCACTCGGTGAGCAGATGGCCCCGGCGGTTTCGGACGAGGTCGGCGAAGGCACGGGCGATGTTGCACGCTTCTGTGATGTCCGGGCAGGCCAGCCGGACGCGTTCCAGCTCAGCGGCCTGACGCGGTGTGAGCTTTGCGCGTGGCCGCATGATCCATCCGCTGATGGTGCGTGGGCTCGGGACGGGTGCGGGGGCAGAAACGGCGGTGCCGTCGCGCAGGGTTCGCACGTAGCGGGAGAGCGTTGAGTAGCCGCCGGAGAAGCCGCGTTCGCAGATCTGGCCGTACAACTCTTTGGCGTTGGTGTGGCCAGCGGCGAACTGGGCCTGGAGGTAGGACTTGAAGCGGTCGAGGGGCACGTTCCGTCGGTCGCGGGCTGAGGCGAGCAGAACGTCGAAGTAGGTGTCGCGGTAGCGGCGGACGGTCTTGCGGTCGAGTCCGAGACGGCGAGCGATCTCACTGATCGGGTAACCGGTCTCGACCATGCTGCTGATCACCTCGTGCCGGCGTCGGACCCGGTCCACGATCAGCGTGGTCGGTACGAGCTCCAAGGTGAGCTGCCGCGGTTGGGCTTGCCGCTGTTGTTCAGCGTATTTGCGCAGGCAGGCGCGGTGTTCGTGGCAGACCCGTTCGACAGCGAGAGACAGATTGCGCAGCAGGTGCCAGCGATCAGCCACCTCAGTGGCGCCAGCGGCGGCCTCCTTGACGGCACGGGTGTAGGCACTGGCCCGGTCCCGGCACACGACCTCGGCACCGGCATGGTCACGGAGCCAAGCGGCCAGCGTCTCGGAACTCCGGTCTGGCAGGACGTCGACGAGCTGATGGGTTTCGACGTCGACGAGGATCGTTCCGTAGCGACGGCCGCGGCGGAAGGCGAACTCGTCCACGCAGAGCACGCGTGGGGCCCGGTCGGGCACGGCCGGAGCATGCAGATGCCCGAGGAGCCGCATCCGGCCTGCTGGAACAGAGAGTTTTCGGCACAGCCGTGCCCCAGGCCGTCCACCCAGCTCGGCCGCCACGGAACGAAGCACGAAGCGCAGGCTTGAGCTGGCCCCCTGGTAGGGCTCGCTCACACCGTCAACTTGCTCAACGAACGTCCTCCGTTGGCAGGTTGGGGTATCGCAGAAGAACCGGCGGACGGTCAGCCGAACCAGCACCGGCCTGCCGGCGACGGGACAGTCGTCCAGCCGGCGACCGTAGCGGCTGTGGACCCGGCGGGATGATGCGACACCGCAGTCCGGACACGCTCTCGATGAGCATGTGCTGGACAGACGGACCAGTGTCCCGCCCACGAGCGCATCCACACACTCCACCCGCACACCACGAATCCCGGGAAAGAACACGCCCTCGGCCGATAAGCAGACATCCCCCATGACCAGGGCATTCCCGTCGACACAACTCCGTGACCTCGGCCTTCACGAGATCGCTGACAGAACTGTGAGATCGACCACGTCCTGCTGGTGCCGTCCCACCACATCGCGGTCGACGGCTGGTCGGTCGGGCCGTTGACCAACGATCTCACCACGGCGTACGAGGCACGGTGTGCGGGCAGCAAACCGGACTGGGAGGAACCGTTGCCCGCCCAGTACGCGGACTACGTGGCGTGGCAACGCGAATTCCTGGGCGATCCGGATGACCAGGACAGTCTTCAGGCACGGCAGTTGCGGTACTGGACATCCGCCCTGGCCGGGCTGCCACCCGAGTTGGAGCTGCCCTACGACCGTCCGCGGCCGCCCGTGTCGGCTCATCGCGCGGGCAGCCTCCATTTCCGGCTCGGCACCGCTGTGCAGGGCCGACTGGTCACGCTGGCCAAGGAGAGCCGGGCGACGGTCTTCATGGTGCTGCAGACGGCGATCGTGACGCTGCTCTCACGGCTCGGGGCCGGCACGGACATTCCGCTGGGCTCGGCCGTCGCGGGCCGCTCCGAGGAGGAGTTCGAGGATCTCGTCGGCTTCTTCGTGAACACCGTCGTGCTCCGTACCGACCTCTCCGGGGACCCGACCTTCCGGGAGCTGTGCGACCGGGTGCGCGACATCGCCCTTGCCGCGCTGGCCGACCCGGACGCGGTGCTCATCGCCGACGAGACCGGCGACATCAAGAAGGGCCGCAAGAGCGCCGGCGTGCAGCGGCAGTACACCGGCACCGCGGGCAGGATCGAAAACGCCCAGGTCAGCGTGTACCTCTCGTACGGGTCCCGGCTCGGGCGGACGTTGATCGACCGCGAGCTGTACCTGGGGCGGGAGTGGGCCGGCGCCGGGCCCGAGCACGAGGCGCGCTGCGCCGAGCAGGTCTTCCCGACCGAGCGAGCGCGCGCAGTGCTGACCAAGCCGGAGCTGGCCCGGCCCATGCTGGAGCGGGCGCTGGCGGCTCACGTGCCGTTCTCCTGCTTCCTGGCCGACGAGGTCTTCGGGCAGTCCCGCGCTCTGCGCGCCTGACTGGAGGAGCACCGGGTCCGCTACGTGCCGGCGGTTCCCAAGGACGAGGCACTGCCGCTGCCCGATGGGCGCACCCGGCAGGCCCGCGAGCTGTACGCCCTGGTGCCCGCCGCCGCGTTCGAGCGCCGCTCCTGCGCGGACGGAGCCAAGGGCCCGCGCGAGTACGACCGGGCGAGCGTCCACCTCGCCGAAACCGGCCACGGCCTGGAGCAGCACCTGCTGATCCGCCGGTCCACCGTGCCGAACAAGAAGAACAAGAAGACCGGTCAACTCGTATGCGAGGTCGCCTACCTCATCGGCCACGCCCACCCCGGCGCCACCCTCGCCGAGCTGATCGGCGCTGGATGGTGGAGGAGTCGTTCCAGGTGGCCAAGGGGCAGGTGGGGCTGGACGAGCACGAGGTCCGCAAGGCTGGAAGTTCGTCCTGGATGCGTTCGCGGCGGTGCGGGATCGCCAGCGCAGTACCGCGGTAGCCGCCGTCGGCCATCACCACGGTGTTGCCGACGGCGGCCTTCGCCCCGGACGGTTTCCACGCCTTGAAGTCGTTGCGGTTGCCAGGTAGAGGCCGGCCGGCTGCGAACAGGAGCGAGCCTGCGCAGGGCGGTCACGGGCTTGCCGAAGCAGTGCGGGCTCAGCCCGGTGAACGGGCCTGTCCAGGGCGGCCTCGACGTCGTGATCACACCAGCCGCATCCGGAGCGTCCCAGCTCGCTGGTCGGCTTGCGGACTCCTCACGGGCGACGATCCGCCCGCCTCCTAGTGGAGTGACGGCGCGCCGCCGTGCCCAGCAGGGCCACACCCGCGAAGCCGATCAGGAGCGTGCCCCACTCGGGCATGTGGGCTGCCCGCAGGAGGCCGGCGACACCGAAGCTCGTGCCCCATCCGGCCTCCGCGACGTCGCCGCCGAGGCCGACGTGTCCATGGGGGCCGTCCAGCGGTGCTTCCACACCAAGCAGGACATGCTGCTCTTCGCGCTGGAGCACATCACCCAGCACGTCAGCGAACGCACCAGCCGGCGCATCGCCGCCACCGCCACCCCCGAGGCCGCGTCGACCCTGCTGTCCCACACCCTGGCCGGACTCGCCCTGCTGGATGAGGAGTCAAAGGCGCAGCCCACGTCTGGCTGGCCTTCGTCGCCCATGCCCCTGCCAGCGAGAAACTGGCCGCCGTCCTGCACGACACCTATGCCAAACTCCACGACCTCGTGGTATGGCTCATCCGCTACGGTCAGGACACCCGGGAAGTCCGCAGGAACCTCGACCCGGAGTGCGAAGCACGCACGCTCCTCGCCCTGGCCGACGGCCTCACGGTCCAGGTGGTGGCAGGCCACCACTCCCCGGCCACGGCGCTGACCATCCTCCAACGCAACATCGACCACCTGCTGGAAAACCCGTCCGACCGCGACTGACGCCTCCGGCCCAAGGCGTCGGCATCGCGCAAGCCCCAGACTTACCGTCCGCTCAGAGCAGGTCGGCGGTCGGTGGCCCCACCGGGCGGCGGGGATGCGGAGCATGGCGGTTGGGGGGGGCTGCATTGCGGTGATGACGGCATCGGGCGGACCGCAGCACAATGCGCGGGTGGACAACAACGTCATCATCCGTCCTGCCGCCTCTGATGAACTCGACGTCGTCGCTGAACTTCGATGGCAGTGGATCCTTGAGAACCAGGACGTTCCCGTCACCGGGCGTGAGGAGTTCGTACGGCACTTCGTCGTGTGGGCGAGGGAGAACGCGTCGTCGCATCGCTGCATGGTCATGGTCCGCGACGAGGTGATCATCGGCATGGCCTGGTTGGCGGTCCTTCCGCGGGTGCCGAGCCCGCGCGCGCTGCAGCGGGCGTCAGGCGACCTGCAGTGTGTGTATGTCGTTCCCGCCGAACGCGATGGTGGCCTGGGCGGCATGCTCATTGATGCGGTCCTCGACCGCGCTCGGGAGCTCGGGCTCGAACGCGTCACCGTGCACTCCAGTCCTCGCGCGGTCCCGGCCTACTCCCGCCACGGTTTCGAAGCATCGCCCCGTCTGCTTCACGCCCACGTCGCCCGCACCACCTCCTATCCGTGATGGCCGAGGAGGGGTCACTTCGCCTCGCCACTACTCCCCAGTGCCCCCGAACGTCCCTCCGGATGGCGTCAGTTGGAGTCGCCTCGGTGGGGCCGCCGAACACCGACCCAGCCACGGCTCGGCCCGCGGCTTCCGACAGGGCGCCAGTGTCGCGGATGCCGCCTGGTCAAGGCCCGTCTTGCGGACCGTCTCCAGCAGCAGGACCGCGTCGGCCTGCGGGACCTGGGACCTGTCGTTTGGATCATGCCGGCGTCGCGTCACGGCATTCCGCCGTCCACCCGCAGTGTCGCCCCGCTGGTGTACGAGGACGCGTCCGACATCAGGTAGAGCGCGGCGCCCACGACCTCGCGCGGGTCCCCGATGCGTTGCAGGGCGTGTGCGCGGACTCCCTCGGCGAGCTGCTCCGGGTCCTGCTGCCAGCCGCGGGTGGCCCACGTGTCGAACGGGCCGCACATCAGCGTGTTGACCCGCACCGCCGGGCCGAGCGCCTGCGCCAGACCCTCGGTCACCGCGTTCAGCCCCGCCTTGGCGGCCGCGTACGGCACGATCGCAGGCCGCGGCCGGATCGAGCCGGTGGAGCTGACGTTGACGATCGTGCCGCCCCCGGCCTCGGCCATCCGCGCCGCGGCCAGCACGGACAGGCGGAACGGCCCCTTGAGGTTGAGGCCCACCACCGCGTCGAACATCTTCTCCGTGACCTCGGTCAGGTCGTCGTAGACGGGAGACATCCCGGCGTTGTTGACCAGCACGTCGAGCCTGCCGAAGCGCGCGTGGACGGCGTCGACCAGGCCGGGCAGCTCGTCCCAGCGGCCCACGTGAACGGCGTACGGGAGCGCCGCGCGCCCCGTCTCCTTCTCGATCGCGGTGCTCACGGCGGCGCAGGCGTCGTACTTCCGGCTGGCGACGACGACGTCCGCGCCGCAGCGGGCCGCCCCGAACGCCATCGCCCGCCCCAGCCCCCGGCTGCCGCCGGTGACGAGGACCACCCGGCCGGAGAGGTCGAACAGCTCGTCCGCGTAGCCCATGCCCGCCTCCTGGAGCGTTCTCGACTGTGAGAGTAGCGTTCTCCAATGTGGAGAATAGCATTCGGGATCGTGACGCCGAGGCGTTGCTGGACGCCGGACTGGCCCTGATGGTGACGGGCGGTGGGCGCCGGCCCCGCGTGGCCGACATCGTGGCCGCCGCGGGTCTGTCGAACGACGCCTTCTACCGCTCCTTCGCGAGCAAGGACGCCCTGGTCGAGGCCATCGTCGAGCGCGGCGCGCGCACCCTCGTCGGGTATGTGCGGCACCGGATCGCACGGGCCGCCGGGCGGGGGCCGGAGGCCCGGCTGCGGGCCGGGCTGGAAGCGGTCGTACGGCAGGCCTCCGACGCGACCCTGGCCCGGCAGACCCGGGCGGTGCTGGCCAACGCGACCGGACACGCACCCCGGGCCTCGCATGTCACCGTCGCGCTGGTGGACGCCCTGGCCGCGCTGTTCGCCCAGCCCGCCGCCGAGTTGGGGGCGGGCGACCCGATGCGCTCCGCCCGGACGGCGGCCGGTGCTGTTGTCGCGGCGCTCCAGTACTGGCTGTTCACCGAGGAGGTGCCAGGGCGCGCCGAGACCGAACACCTGGTCGGCTTCCTGCTGGCGGGAGTGTGCGCCCCGGATCCCCGCAGAGGGTAAGTCCTGTTGCTGGACGCGAGAATGCCGTTCTGTTAATTTCAGAACGGCATTCTGACGGAAGGTGGATGCGTCATGTGGGACTTCAGTACCGACGCCGCGTTCCAGGAGAGGCTCGACTGGGCCGCGCGCTTCGTCCGTGAGGAGATCGAGCCGCTCGACGTGCTGTTCCCGGGCAACGCCGAGCCCTACGACCGCGACAGCGAGGTCTTCCGGGAAGTGGTCCGCCCGTTGCAGCGGCAGGTGCGTGAACAGGGGCTGTGGGCCGCCCATCTGCCGCCCTCGCTCGGCGGCATGGGCATGGGCCAGGTGAACCTCGGTCTGCTCAACGAGATACTCGGGCGCTCCAGTTGGGCGCCGATGGTGTTCGGCACCCAGGCCCCCGACTCCGGGAACGCGGAGATCCTCGCCCACTACGCCACCGAGGAGCAGCGCAAGGAGTACCTGGAGCCGCTGCTCGACGGACGGATCGTCTCCACCTTCGCGATGACCGAGCCGACCGGCGGCGCGGACCCGGGCGGCTTCACCTGCCGTGCCGTACGGGACGGTGAGGAATGGGTGATCAACGGGGAGAAGTGGTTCGCCTCCAACTACCCGCACGCCGCGTTCGTCATCGCCATGGTGGTCACGGATCCCGACGTGCCCGTGCACAAGGGCGCGTCCATGATCCTGGTCCCGGCCGGCACCCCCGGCATGGAGATGGTGCGCGGCACGGGCATGGCCGGCGAGCCGCTCGGCGAGGGCGTCCACGCCTATCTGCGGTTCACCGACTGCCGCGTGCCCGCCGCGAACCTGCTCGGCGAGCCCGGCTCCGGTTTCCTGATCGCGCAGACCCGCCTCGGCGGTGGCCGTCTGCACCACGCGATGCGGTCGGTCGGCCAGTGCCGGCGCGCCCTGGAGATGATGACCGAGCGGATCGCCTCCCGGCGCACCCGCGGCGGCCCGCTCTCCGGCCAGCAGGCCGTCCGCCACCAATTGGCCGACACCTGGGTGCAGATCGAGCAGTTCCGCCTGCAGGTCCTGCACGCCGCCTGGCAGACGGACCGGGCGGCCGAGACCGGCGACCCGATCGACGCCCGCCGGGCCCGGCTGCACGTCTCCGGCGTCAAGGTCGCCACACCCAAGGTCCTCGTCGACGTCGCCTACCGGGCCCTGCACCTGCACGGCGCGCTCGGCGTCTCCAACGAGCTGCCCCTCGCCAAGATGTGGCACTCGGGTCCCACCCTCGGCATCGCCGACGGCCCCACCGAGGCCCACCAGGACGTCATCGCCCGGCTGCTCCTGAAGGACGCCACCCCGGCCGAGGACCCGCTCTTCGGCTCCTCGCACCTGCCCACCCGACTGGCCGCGGCGCGCGAGAAATACGCGGACCGCCTGAAGGAGACGGCGGTGACCTGGTGAGCTCCCAGGAGGCGCACGGCGCCGACAGCACCATGTCCGACCTCGACCGCCTCAACGCCTGGCCCGGCCTCACCGGCCTCCCCGGCGACGGTCCCGTCATCGCCCTCGACCCCCTCACCGGCGGGGCGCAGAACCTCCTGTTCACCCTCCGCAGGTCCGACGGCACCGAACTCGTGCTGCGCCGCCCCGGCCGGCACCTGCAGGCCGGCGCCTCCGACGCCTTCCGCCGCGAGGGCCGCGTCCTGGGCGCCCTCGCCGCCACCGACGTACCGCATCCGCACCTGCACGCCAGCGTCCAGGACGAGTCGGTGCTCGGCGCGCCCTTCTCCGTCCTGGAGAAGATCGACGGCTTCATGCCCCGAGGGCAGCTCCCCGGCCGGTACGCCGAGGACCCGGAGTGGCGGCGCACGGTCGCCTTCGCGTTCGTCGACGGCGCCGCACGGCTGGCCGCGGTGGACCCCGGCGCGCACGACCTGGCGGACCTCGGGCGTCCGGAGGGCTGGCTGGAGCGGCAGACCCCCAAGTACCTGAAGATGCTGCACGGTTACCGGACCGACCCCGCCTACCTGGAGAGCGAGAACCCGCACGTCGACACCGTCGCCGACTGGCTGGTCGCGCACGCCCCGAAACAGGGCGCGACCGGGATCGTCCACGGCGACCTGCAGTTCGCCAACGTCATGTTCGCCCACGACGCGCCACGCCTCGCCGCCATCGTCGACTGGGAGATGGCCTCCCTGGGCGACCCGCTCCTCGACCTGGCCTGGATCCTGACCGCCTGGCGTGAGCCCGGCGACCCGCCCGGCAGCGACCCCCAACTCCAGCCCTGGGACGGCATACCCTCCCGCGCCGAGCTCGTCGCGTACTACGCCGAGCAGACCGGCCGGGACGTGTCCGCGTTCCGCTGGTACCAGGTGCTTGCCTGTTTCCGGCTTGCCGCCCTCCTCGAAGGCAGCCACTCCCGCGCACTCGCCGGGAAGATGAACCGCAAGCTGGGCGAGGCGTTCCACGCCTACGCCGGCTGGCTGTGGGAGAAGTCCCGCCAGGAGATGGCGGGCGACTGATGTCGTTCGTCCGCGGCGGCGTCGTGGCCGGTCGCGCCCACGCGGCGGTAGCCGCAGTTCGATACGGCCCCGCGCCCCTTACGGGGCGCTGGAGTGCACGTTACTTAGGAGGGAACCGCAACCCCCCGTCCAAGCGGACCACTTCGCCGTTGAGGTAGCCGTTCTCGCACAGGTGCTGGACCAGGGCCGCGAACTCCTCCGGCCGCCCCATCCGGCGCGGGTGGGGCACCTGCGGTCCCCAGTACGCCTGCAGTTGGTCGGCGGCCTTGCCGTAGGCGGGCGTGAGGACGGTGCCGGGCGCGATCGACACCACCCGGATGCCGAGCGGCGACAGATCGCGGGCGGCCACCAGGGTCATCGCGCTCACCCCGCCCTTCGCGGCGGCGTACGGGAGCTGGCCGACCTGTCCCTCGTAGGCCGCGATCGACGACGTCATCAGCATCACACCGCGTTCGCCGTCCTCCCGGGCGTGCGCGGTGCGGGCGATGGCCGCGGCGGCCAGGCGCAGGACGTTGAACACGCCGGTCAGGTATACGTCCACCGTGGTCCGGAAGGCGGCGAGGCCCAGCGGCGACCCGTCCCTGCCGACCAACCGCCCGCCGGCCGCCGGCCCGCCGTGGCAGTCCACCGCCGTACGGAACTCGCCCTCCTCCGCGGCCGCTTCTACCGCCGACGCCACCGAGTCCTCGTCGGTGGCGTCCGTGCGGACGTACCGCACCCCCAGCTCCTCCTGAAGGGCCTTGCCCTTGTCGTCGGCCAGGTCGGCGACCACGACCCGCACGCCCGCCCCGTGCAGCCGCCGTACCGTCGCCTCGCCCAGACCGCCCGCGCCGCCGACCACCAGGGCCGAGGAACCCTCGATGAGCATCGTCATTCCCCTCTCTTGCTAGTGAGCCTCTGAGTGTATGAGAATGGCATTCTCATGAACATAGCCGTGATCCTGGAAATGGCCGCCTCCGCGGGGGACCGGCCGGCCGTCACCGAGGGCGGCCGTTCGCTCTCCGCCGCCGAACTCCAGCGCCTCGCGCGTCATGCGGCCGACCGCTTCCGTGGCCGCCCCGCAGTCCTCTACCTCGGTGTGAACCACCTTGCCTACCCCGTCGCCCTGTTCGGCGCGGCCCTGGCCGGAATCCCCTTCGTCCCCCTCAACTACCGGCTGGGGGAGGAGCAGTTGGTGGCCCTGCTGGAGCGGCATCCCGGCGCCGCGGTACTTCGCCCGGAGGACCTCGACGCCCTCCTCACCGCGTCCGGCGAAGCCGTGTGGCAGTCGGCGCCCGACGACCGGGACGCCACCGCCGTCATCCTCTACACCAGCGGAACCACCTCCGCGCCCAAGGCGGCACTGCTGCGCCACCGCCATCTGCTCGCCTACGTCTTCAACACGCAGGACTTCGGCTCGGCGGGCGCGGACGACGCGACCCTGGTGGCCCTCCCGCCGTACCACGTGGCCGGGTTGATGAACCTGCTGACGAACCTCTACGCGGGCCGCCGGATCGTCTACCAGACCTCCTTCGGGGCGGCGGACTGGCTGGCCACGGTGCGCCGCGAGCGCGTCACCCACGCCATGCTGGTGCCGACCATGCTCGCCCGCATCACCGCCGAACTCGGTGAGAACCGGGCCGAGACGCCCACCCTCCGCAGCCTCGCCTACGGCGGGGCGCGCACCCCGCGCCCGGTGGTGGAGCGGGCGCTGCGGCAGTTCCCGGAGACCGGCTTCGTCAACGCGTACGGTCTCACGGAGACCGCGTCCTCCATCTGCGTCCTCGGTCCCGACGACCACTGGCAGGCGCTGGTCTCCGAGGATCCGGCCGTACGGGCCAGGCTCGGCTCGGTCGGCCGCCCGCTGCCCGGGATCGAGGTCGAGATCCGGGACGAGGACGGCAAGGTGCTCGAACGAGGAGCGACAGGGCTTGTCTTCGTGCGCGGCGAGCAGATCTCGGGGGAGTACACCGGGACCCGGGCCCTGGACGACCGGGGCTGGTTCGCCACCCGCGACCGGGGCCGGCTCGACGACGCGGGATACCTGTTCGTCGAGGGGCGCGCCGACGACACGATCATCCGCGGTGGCGAGAACATCGCTCCCGCCGAGATCGAGGACGTACTCCTCCAGTACCCGGGGGTGCGGGAGGCCGCCGTGCTCGGTGTCGCCGACCCGGAGTGGGGGCAACGGCTGGTGGCCGTCCTGGTCGGCTCCGGAGACCCCGCGGACATCCGGGCCTTCGCCCGTCGGCACCTGCGCTCCTCGAAGACGCCCGACCTCGTCGTCTTCCGCCCCGAACTGCCCCGCACTCCCACCGGCAAGCTCCTGCGCCGCACCCTCGTAGCCGAACTGGAGGAGACCGCCGATGCCTGAGGCCGTTCTCGTCACCGCCCTGCGCACGCCGATCGGCACCGCGTTCAAGGGCACCCTGCGCAGCACCACCGCCTACGAACTGGCCGACCGTATCGTCGCGGCGGTCGCGGAGGGGCTTGACCCCGACCTCGTCGACGACGTGGTGCTCGCCGAGTCCCACTACGGCGGCGGGGTCGTCGCCCGGCACTCGGCCCTCACCGCCGGGCTGCCCCGCGTCCCCGGCCTTGCCCTGAACCGGCACTGCGCCGCCGGACTCGCCGCCGTACAGACCGCCGCGGCCTCGATCAGGGCCGGCATGGACCGCCTGGTCGTCGCCGGCGGAGTCAACTCCACGTCCACCGCGCCCAGGTTGTCCTTCCAGGACACCGAACGCTGGGTGCCGCCCACCCACCCGGACCGCCCCGACGCGCCCAACCTCGCCATGTCGATCACGGTGGGCTGGTACACGGCCGTCCAGGAGGGCATCGGGCGCGAGGAGATGGACGCGTGGGCGCTGCGCTCGCACCGCAACGCCGTACGCGCCCAGGACGAGGGCCGCTTCAAGGACGAACTTGTGCCCGTCGAGACGCCGTACGGCCCCTTCGAGGCCGACGAGTACCCGCGCCGGAACACCAGTGCGGAGCGCCTGGCCGCACTCAAGGCGCTGCACCGGGAGAGCGAGGGCTTCTCGATCACGGCCGGGAACGCCTGCGGAGCCAACGACGCGGCGGCCGCCCTGGCGGTCGCCGACGCGGGGCTCGGGCTTCCCGCGCTGGCCCGGGTGCGCTCCTGGGCCTCCGTGGCCCTGGACCCGGCCGAGACCGGGCTGACCCCCGTGCACGCCATCCCCAAGGCGCTTCAGCGGGCCGGGATGTCGCTCCGGGACGTCGACCTCTTCGAGATCAACGAGGCGTTCGCCGTCGTACCGGTCGCCGTGATCCGTCGCCTCGGCCTCGACCCGGACGCGGTGAACGTCAGCGGCAGCGGCTGTTCCCTGGGCCACCCCGTGGCCGCGACCGGTGCACGCATGGTCGTCACCCTTGTCCACGAACTGCGCCGCCGGGGCGGGGGAGTCGGCGTGGCCGCGATGTGCGCGGGCGGCGGCATGGGCTCCGCCCTGGTACTGGAGGTGCCCGCGCCCTGATCCTGCCGGGGCCCTCACCGACGAGCCGTCCGTCGGTGAGCCGGCCCTGGTCAGTCCCGGTGACGGCTTGGACCGCTGTCGTAGTCACCCTCCAGCACGGCGCCCATGCGCGGCAGCACGGCATCGGCGAACGGGGTGTTCACGCCCGTGTCCCGACCCAGTTCCTGCGCCGCCGCGAGGTCTTTGCGGGCCAGCGCCTCGATGTAGTCGGCCTGCGCGCGGATGGTGCCCGCGGCGTCGAGGTGGTCGTGCAGGAGGAACAACTGGGAGGTGCCGCCGGCCACCGCCGACTCCAGCACCTCGATCAGCTTCCGCGGGTCGACGCCTCCTCGTACGGCAAGCTGTACGGCCTCCCGCACCACTGCCCAGCTCGCATAGGTCACGACATTGCGGGCGATCTTGGTGACCATGCCGGAACCCACCGGGCCGCAGTGCACCACTGCCCTGGAGAAGGACTCCAGCACCGGCCGCACCCGGTCGACCACCTGCTCGTGCCCGCCGACCATCGTCACCAGCAGTCCGTCGCCCGCCTGGGTCACACCGCAGTCGAGCAGGGTGGCACCGTGCTGCTCGGCCAGCTCGGTGAACTCCCGCACAGCGGACAGCGCCACCGTGGACAGCAGGACGATGACCAGCCCCGCTCTGGCCGCGCTCAGCAGCCCCCGCTCACCCGCGAGGACCTCACGGACCTGTCCGGCATCCACCACGGCCACCAGGACCACGTCACTGGCGCGCGCCACGTCGGCAGGCGAGGCAAG
The DNA here is from genome assembly GCF_019091475.1 of Streptomyces sp. GbtcB6. Lineage (NCBI taxonomy): Bacteria > Bacillati > Actinomycetota > Actinomycetes > Kitasatosporales > Streptomycetaceae > Streptomyces > Streptomyces sp. GbtcB6. Next base: position 17,280 of record NZ_JAGXJL010000084.1, read on the forward strand.
TACCGGACCCACGCCGTCCAGGGAATCGGCCGCATCCGGACGGACATCGAAGACCGACAGAGGCAGTCCCGCCCGGGCGATGTTCCTCGCCACCCCTGAGCCGATCATGCCCAGCCCGATGACACCGGCCGTGATCGTCTGCCGGGAAACCGCACGCGTTTGTGCCATCACTGAAGCCCCTTCATCCCTGGTCGGCCAACGTTAGGCAGCGTGTGCGGGCCGCCGGGGGCGCTGTCCCTCTCAGCGGGACACCGGCTGGGGCGCCGAAGCCGTCCAGAACTACCGTGCACGGGCCGCTCGTCGGCTGTGCCGACGACGGCGACCCGCGCCACGGCGGCGCGCGACAACCACCGCGAAGCGACATGGAGGAGTGCGCAGATGACGACGAACGGCGACGAGCGGTGGAACCGCGGCACCGAAGCCATGGACGCCGTCTACGGAGAGGGATTCTCGGCGACGTACTACCCCATCCCACGGGAGAAGCCCTACCACCGAGAGACCGTGGACCATCTCTTCGGCGACATCTGGTCGCGTCCCGGCCTGTCGGTGCGCGACCGCAGACTCCTGGTGATCGGAGTGACGGCGGCCCTCGGCCGGGGCGACCTGATCCGCATCCAGGCCCTCGGGGCCCTGCGCAACGGCGAACTGAGCCCGGAAGAACTGCGCGAGGGCGTACTCCAGCTGGCCTTCTACACCGGGTGGGGCAACGCCACCAGCGTGGACCGGGGCATCGAGGACGCCATCGCCGATCACGAGAAGGAACGGGCCCGGGAGTAGACACGCTCCCCGGCACCACGGCCTTGGTCTCACGGGTTGATGGCCCGGCCTCAAAGAGGCCGGGCCATCAACCCGTGAAACCTGTCCGGTCAGTTGGTAAGGGTCAGTTCTTGCCCTTGGTGACGACCCACTTGCGGCCCACCCAGTTGCCGACCGTCTCGTAGCCGGAGCGGAAGGAGCCGAGCCAGTTGAGCTTGAGGTCGGCCTCGGCGGTGGACTTGACGGGGGTGTAGCTGCTCGCGTCGGTGGCGGAGCCGCCCGTGGTGTTCTTGGCGTAGTACGGGAAAGGGTAGGCGGGGCGGGAGGCGGTGGTGTTCCCGCTGCTGTCGACCGACTTGGTCGTCAGGCTGTCGGGGGCGTCGCCCTTGGTGACCCAGTCGGTGATCGCGGTCAGTGCGTCGAAGGTGTTCGGGCCCTCGCCGCCACCGCAGTGCGCGACGCCGGGGAGCAGGAACAGCCGGGCGAAGCTCTCGGTGGCCGCCTCGCCGCCGATCACCTTCTCAACTGCCTTGTAGTAGGCCATCGTTCCCACGGCCGGGATGTGCTGGTCGCCAAGACCGTGCCAGAGGATCAGCTTGCCGCCGGCCTTCTTGAACGCGGTGAGGCCGGGGTCGGTGGCGTCGTACATGCCCTCGTTGGGCCCCATGACCTTCTTGTAGTAGGCCGCCGTGAACTTGATGTCCTTGTACGTCAGGGCCGGCTGCGGGCTGTCGAAGATCTGGTAGCGCAGGGTCTCCCGGACGAAGCTGATGTCGCCGCTGGCACCGGTGGCGGTGGCCGGGGTGATGATGCCGGCCCAGTTCAGTTCGGAGCCTCGCAACTGGTAACCCGGGTAGAGGAGTTGACCATGTTCATCGGTGGGTCCGGCGTAGATGCGGCGCAGGGTGGTGACCTGGTCGGCGGTCAGGCAGTAGGCGTCGGACGTCGACGTCTGGCCGGTCTTGCACTGGATGGTGCCGGGGTCCCAGGTGCAGCTCAGCGGGTCGGCGATGATGCCGTCGGCGGGGGCGCCGCAGCCCTTGAGCACGGCCTTGTGCAGGTCCGCGAGGTCGGCGTTGGTGATGGTGGCCGGGCCGCCGTCGAGGTACACGGACTGGGCGGTCCAGGCGTGCGAGAAGGTGTTGAGGGCGGTGAAGTTGTTGGCCGGGGCGCCGGCGATGATGCCGTCGAAGTCGGTCGGGTAGCGCTGGGCCTCGGTCAGGCCCTGGTGGCCGCCCTGGGAGCAGCCGTCGAAGTAGGAGTGGCTGGCTGCCTGACCGTAGTACTGCTTGATGACGGCCTTGGCCGCCTGGACCAGTTCGTGGTCGGACTTGTAGCCGAAGTCGGCGCTCAGGGTGGGGTCGGTGGAGAAGAGGCCGCCGCCCACCTGGTGGCCCTCGTCGCTGGAGGCGACGGCGAAGGCGCCGCTGGTCAGCGGGACGCAGCCGGCGGAGGCGGGGGCGTTGGTGACGGTGGCGCCGCCGCACAGGCCGCCGCAGCCGAGCTGGAGGTAGTCGGCCTGCCAGCCGGTCTCGGGCAGCTTGATCTCGAAGTGCAGCTGAGGGGCGATCACGCCCTTCACGTCGCAGGCCGCCCAGCTGCCCAACGTGTTGCTGCTCGCAGCCAGTTCGGTGGCCGAGGTGATCTCGAAAGGCACACTTGGAACGGCGCTGGCCAGGTCCAGTCCCGCCACGCTGGCGCAGGAGATGGCCGGTGCGATCCCGGAGGCCGTGCCGCTCGCGGCGAGCGCGGCGGCCGAAGCGGGCGTCTGCGCGCTGCCGGTCTGCGCGTTGGCGAGAGCGAAGCCCGCCCCGGTCACGAGTGCGAGCGCGGCTGCCAGGGTGGCCATGAAGGAAGCCGACATCCTCCGACACCATGTGGAGAGCATGGGCATGCTCGATCTCCGTTCGATTGCTGAGTCAGCGCGAGTGACAGTCGGACCGAGGTGCGCGGTGACCCGGTCGATACGCCTGGCCCAGCGCACGCCCCTGATGGGGCGCAGCCTCCCGGCCCTTGTCAGCTGCAACGTCAGTGGCGTGGTACGGCGATGAACATAGTCCTGTGACCGATGCGGTCACAAGATTCGTCAACGAAATTGTCGACGATTGATGGTGAGGTGAGATCGATTCCGGCCAGAGCAATAGCAGCGCCCTCGAAGGGGCGCGGGTCTGTATCCATATGCGGCTCTGCCGCGTGGGCGCGACCAGCCACGACGGCGCCGCAGACGGCACATCGCGGCACTTCCAGCGGAGCGCTCAGCCGCCGAACCGCAGCAGTGCCTCCTGGGCGAACGAGGCGAGGAGCATCCCGTCCTCGTCGAGGACGTCGCCGCGCCCGAAGCACCGTCCGTGTGCGGCGAGCGGGCTGTGCTGGCGCAGCAGCAGCCAGCGTCCGGTGGTGAACGGGCGGTGGAACCAGACGGTGTGGGCGGTCACGGCCGAGGCGAACGCCCGTCCCGCGTCCGCCTGGGTGATGCCCTCCAGGGGGCGCAGTGCGGTGCCGATCAGGGTGAGGTCGGTGGCGTAGGCGAGCAGGGCCGGTCCGAGAACCGGCGGGGCCGTGGGGATGCGCGTCCACAGCTCGTACCCCGGCGGCTCGGACTTCGCGGTGTCGAGGTCGATGGCCGCCCGCGACTCCCAGGGCAGCAGCCCGAGTTCGAGGGTGCGCTCCGGGCCGGGCAGGGCCGGCGCGGGGTCCACCGTCTGCCGGTCCGGCCCCTCCTCCCACACGTGCAGGCTCGCGCCCGCCGTCGCCACCACTCCATGGTCCTGGCGGGCGGTGAGCCGTACGGTCGCGAAGGTGCGGCCCTGCTGGGGCACATCGGTCTCGTAGCGCACCGGTTCACCCGTACGGCCCTCACGCAGGAACTGCGTGTGCAGCGACTTCAGGCTCTTGCCGGGCGCGGCGAGACAGGCGGCCCGCGCGAACTGGGCGAGGAACTGACCGCCGAACAGTCGCCGATAAGTGAGCTGTTGCGAGCGGCCTGTATAGGTGTCGGTGCCGTGCGGGGCGAGGTCGAGGCAGCCGAGCAGGTCTTGCCACAGGTCCGTGGTCACGTTCTTCCTCACAGGTCGACGAGTCGGCGCGTCCGTCGTTCGCGCAGCAGCAACGCGCCTGCCTCACGGGTCAGTTCACGGGTCGAGCCGAGCAGTCCGTCGAGGACGAGGGCCCGTTTGACATGCCGGTGCAGCGGGTGTTCCGCGGTGAAGCCGATGCCGCCCAGGGCCTGCTGGCAGTGGCGTGCCGTGGTGAGGGCGGCCCGCCCGGCCGCGGCCTTGGCGAGCAGCGCGCCGGTGTCGTCAGCGGCCGCGCCGAGCGCCGCCTCGGCTCCCTCCAGCGCCACATGCGCCCCGGCGAGCGGGGGCCGCAGGGCCGGGAAGGAGGCGAGGGGCCGCCCGAACTGGTGCCGTTCCAGGACGTGTTCACGGGCCAGTTGGAGCATGGCGCGACCGGTGCCGAGCAGCCACCAGCCCAGCGCCCGACGCCCGGCGGCGGGCGGGACGGCCTCGCCCGTGCCCACCCGCCGCAGCGGCAGCCAGGGGTCCAGCGCGCTTGCCTCAGCGGCACCGTCCCGCGCCCACACCACCCACATCCCGCCCGCGTACGGCAGCGGCGGCGTCCCCCCGACGGGCCGCCCGGCCGCCCGCAGGACGACGTCGTTGAGGACCCCCGCCTGCGTCCCCGTCTCCCCGAGGAGCCGGAAGACCAGGGGGACGGCGGTGTCCGGTGCCTCGGCGAGCATCTGCGTCCAGCCCAGGTCCGCGAGCGCGGTGTCGAGTCCGGCATCGGTCGCGGCCGCCGTCATGGTCTTGCGCAGCGCCTCTTCCAGCAGGTCGCGTTCGGCGGTGTCCACTGCGTGTCACTCCTTTCCGAGGCCCAGGAGGCGGCGGGCGACGATATTGCGCTGGATCTCGGCGGTGCCGCCGTAGATGGAGGCTGCTCGGGAGTAGAGGAAGCCGGTGCGCCATGCGGCGTCCTCGGCCAGTTCGACCACACCGGGCAGGAGGTCACGCGCGGTGTCGAAAAGCCGTTGCTCGGCGGTGGCCAGGAGGATCTTGTCGACGGACGTCTCCGGCCCGAGCCGCCCGCCCGCCGCCAGCGCCCGCTGGGTCGAGGCCGACCGGCAGCGCACGGTGTGCAGGTCCAGCCAGGCGGCGCCGAGAGCATCGGCGTCCGCCTCGCAGCCGTCGGCCAGAAGACGGTCCAGGGTGGCGTAGAGGTGGGCGATACGGTGCCAGAAGCAGGTGGACCGTTCGTGCGGCAGCAGGTCCATGGCCAGCTGCCAGCCGTCGCCGGGCCCGCCCAGCATGCGATGCGCCGGGACGCGCACGTCGTCGAAGAAGACCTCGGCGAACTCGTCGACACCGTGCATCGTGCGCAGCGGCCGTACGGTGATGCCGGGGTGATCCATGTCGACGAGGAAGGCGCTGATCCCGGCGTGGCCCGGCCCTCCGGTGCGGGCCAGCAGGACACAGCGGGCCGCGTACTGCGCGAGGCTCGTCCACACCTTCTGGCCGGACACCACCCAGGCGTCCCCGTCGGGCACCGCCCGGGTGGACAGCGAGGCCAGATCGCTGCCCGAGCCCGGTTCCGAGAAGCCCTGGCACCACTGCTCCCGGCCCGACAGCAGCCGTGGCACCATCTCGGCGGCGAGCGCGGGCGGTGCGTAGTCCACGACGGTGGGCACCAGCACCTCCACCATGGACCAGATGCCCGGCTCCGCCAGTGCCCGGGAGGCGACCTCCTCGCCGAGCACCGCGCGCAGTGCGCCGCTCCCACCGAGTCCGCCGACCCGGCGCGGCCATCCGTACCGCATCCAGCCGGCATCCCACAACGCCCCGCGTACCCGGTTCAGTTGAGCGACCTGGGCATCGAGGGAGTCGTCGGGCGGCGGCGTCAGATCGTGGTGGTCCAGCCAGTCCCGCAGGCCCTGCCGGAACTCGTCGACCGTCATGGCCGCGAGCGTTCGAAGGCGTGCGGGCGGCCCGAGTCGTGGACACCGCTGCGGCGGATGAACGTCATGGAACGGGTGCGCAGCCGCCATCCCGCCGGGGTGCGGACGTAGGAGTCGTTGTAGTACCCGATGCGCATCCGGTGCTCGGTGTGCTCGACGAAGCACAGCGGCTGGGTGCCGGCAGCGGTGTCGCCGTCCAGCTCGACTACCGGTGTGCCGACGAGGAAGAGGCCCTTGGGAGCGGCGGCGATCAGCGCCGGGAACTCGTCCAGCGGGTAGGTGTCGCCGAACGCGCTGTAGCTGCCGTCCGGGGTGAAGACGCCGAGCACCCTGTCCACGTCTCCGCGGGTCATGGCGACCGCGTAACGGGCGAGGAGCTGCTGGATCTCCATCAGGTCGTCGGTGGCACTCAAGGGGCCTCCATGGTGACTGAGGTGAGAACGGCGTTCTCGAAATCGAGTATCACGCTTCCATGAGTGACGGGCGCCGTCAACGCCGCAGCCCCGGGAAGGAACTTCCCCTTGTGCGAATGGTTGATTCTCCATTAGTGAGAAGCTAGTTTCCAACCCATGGATCAGTTCCTGGCCTTCACGGTGGTGGGCCTGAGCACTGCCGCCATCTACGCCGTGATCGGTAGCGGTCTGGTGCTCACCCACACCACGGCCGGAGTCTTCAACTTCGCCCACGGCGCGGCCGGGATGCTCGCGGCCTTCGCCTACTGGCAGCTGGCCGTCGGCTGGGGCTGGCCGGTGCCGGCGGCCCTGGCCGCCGTGCTCCTTGTCCTCGCTCCCGCCTTCGGCCTGCTGGCCGAGCGCGTCCTGATGCGCCCCGTACAGGCACTCGGGGAGGCCGAACGCCTCGTCATGACGGTCGCGCTCCTCACCGGATGCATCGCGCTCGCCCGCTGGGTCTGGGATCCCAACACCCCCCGCCCGCTCGCCGCGTTCCTCGCCGGCGAACCCGCCCTCCGCCTCGGACCGGCCGTCGTCACCTGGCACCAGGCCATCACCATGGCGACCGCGCTCGCCATCGCCGGCGGCCTGTGGTTCCTGCTCCACCGCACCCGGGCCGGCACGGAGATGCGCGCCTCCGTGGACGACCGCGCCCTCGCCGGGCTGACCGGCGCCGACCCGCTGCGCGCCGGCCGGCTGGCCTGGGTGCTCGGCATCCAGCTCGCCGCCGTCGGAGGCATCCTCATCGCCCCCACCGTCGCGCTCGACGCACAGCAGCTCTCCCTGCTCATCGTCAGCGCCTACACTGCGGCCGTCTTCGGACGGCTGCGCAGCCTGCCCCTCACCTTCCTCGGCGCGGTCGTCGTGGGCCTCCTGGAGGCCTACCTCGCCGGCTATCTGCCGCAGAACGACTACCTGCCCGGCCTGCGCCTGGCCGCCCCCGCCCTGCTGCTCCTCCTGGCCCTGCTCGCCTTCCCGCACCGCCGGCTGCCCGGACGCGACCGCACCCTGGTCCGCGTACCGCTACCGGGCAGGCGCGGCGGCCTGGTCCTGGCCGGCTGCGTCCTGGCCGTCGCACTGGTGCTGGTCAGCGTGCTGAACGAGAACGAGATCATCTCGTACGGCACCCTCTTCCCGCTCGGCGTGATCGTCCTGTCCTATGTGCCGCTGGCCGGATACGCCGGTCAGATCTCCCTCTGCCAGCTGTCCATCGCCGGGATCGGCGCGGTGGTGTGGGGGCACCTCGGCGCCCACGGCGCACTGTGGGCGCTGCCGGTCGCCGTCCTCGTCGCGGCGGCCGTCGGAGCCCTGGTCGCCCTGCCCGCGCTGCGCCTGTCCGGCATCTACCTGGCGCTCGGCACCGTCGCCTTCGCCACCGTCCTCGACCGGTGGATCTTCACCCTGCCGGCCTTCCACGTCCTGGGTGTGCGCATCACCCTGTTCGATCAGGGCTCGGTCTCCGTGACCGGCCCCCACCTGTTCGGCCTGCGCCTCACGTCCCCGACCGAACTGGTGCTGTTCTCCGCCTTCTGCCTGGCCGTCACCTCGCTCGGCGTGGCCGCCCTGCGCCGCGGCCGCTTCGGGCGCCGCCTTGTCGCCCTGCGGGACAGCGAGGCCGCCTACGCCACCCTCGGCGGACGCCTGCTGGCCGCGAAGGTCGCGGTCTTCGCCCTCTCCGCCGGCATCGCGGGACTGGGCGGCGCGCTCTACGGCATGCAGCTGCAGACGGTCACCGCCGACCAGTTCAGCCTCGTCGCCGGACTGCCCGTCTTCCTGATCGCGGTGGTCGGCGGCCTCGGTTCGGTCGGTACCGGCCTGTTCACCGGACTCGCGTACGTCGTGCCCGTCCAACTGCTCGACGGGCTCGGCGGCTGGGCGCAGAACCTGCCCGCCCTCCTCGTCGCCCTCGCCGGCCTGGGCTTCGCCCACAGCCCCGCCGGCGTGATCGCGCGGCTGCGCGCCCAATGGACGCCGCTCGGCCACGACCGGCAGCTGCTGACGGCACTGCTCGGCGTGCTCACCCTGTGCTGGGCCGTCGCCGTCCTCGTCCCGGCCGGCGGCCGGCCGGCACTCGCCGCCGCCCTACTGGTGGCCATGGTCCTGCGCAACCGTGCCGCCGCACGAGCGGCGGCACCCGAGGACGTCCCGCCGGAGTGGTGGGGCGTACGCCGTCCCTGGCGGCCCGAGGACGGGGAGGTGCTGAGCCGTGCCACCGCTGCTGCAAGCTGACGGGATCACCGTCGCGTTCGGCGGGCGGCGGGCCCTGGACCGGGTGTCGCTGGCCGCCGAGGCCGGCCGGGTCACCGGCCTGATCGGCCCCAACGGGGCCGGGAAGAGCACGCTGTTCGACACCGTCTCCGGGCTCCGCCGCCCGCAGACCGGCCGGGTACGGCTCGACGGCCGCGACATCACCCGCGAGGGCCCCGCCCGGCGGGCGCGGCGCGGTCTGTCCCGGACCTTCCAGCACCTCGAACTCTTCGGCCGGCTCTCCGTCCGCGACAACCTCCTCGTCGCCGCCGAACTCGGACCCCGACGCCGTCACGCGGCCCGTACGGCGGACGAGGTCCTGGACCGCCTCGGCCTGACCGACACGGCCCAGGCCCCCGCGGACGCCCTGCCCACCGGCATCGCCCGCCTCGTCGAGGTCGGCCGCGCCCTCGTCCAGAGCCCACGCGTCCTGCTCCTCGACGAACCCGCGGCCGGGCAGGACGCCGAGGAGACCGAGCGCTTCGCCGACCTGCTGCGCTCCCTGGCGGCCGAGGGCACGGCGGTCGTCCTGGTCGAACACGACATGAGCCTGGTCATGGCCGTCTGCGACGACGTGTACGTCCTCGACCTCGGCCAGGTCGTGGCCTGCGGCCCGCCGGGCGAGATCCAGCAGGACGAGACCGTCCTCGCGGCCTACCTGGGGGAACCATGACCGTGAACGACAGCCCGCTGCTGGAACTCCGCGGCGTCCGCGCCGCCTACCACGGCATCACCGTGCTGCACGGTGTGGACCTGACCGTCGCCGCGGGCCAGGTGGTGGCACTCCTGGGACCCAACGGCGCCGGCAAGACCACCGTCCTGAAGGTCGCCGCCGGACTGCATCCGCCCAGCGCCGGGCACCTGCTGATGGGCGGCCGGGACGTCACCGGGATCCGCCCCGGCCGCCTGGCGCGCGCCGGGGTCTGCCTGATCCCGGAGGGCCGCGGTGTCTTCCCCAACCTCTCCGTCCGCGACAACCTGCTGATGATGACCTTCTGCGGCCGCGGCCGGGAGGAGATCGAGGAGACCGCGTACGACCGCTTCCCCATCCTCGCGGCCCGCCGCACCCAGCAGGCAGGAACCCTCTCCGGCGGCGAGCAGCAGATGCTCGCCCTCGCCCGCGGCCTGGTGACCGACCCCGCCGTGCTCCTCCTCGACGAACTCTCCATGGGGCTCGCCCCGTTGGTCGTCGCCGAACTGTACGAACTGGTCGCCGAGATCGCCCGGCAGGGCGTCGCGGTGCTGGTCGTGGAGCAGTTCGCCGCCGCCGTACTGAAGATCGCCGACCACGCCGCCGTCCTCGTCCGCGGCCGGATCCAGTGGCAGGGGCACCCCGACAGCTCCCTGCAGGCCGAACTGTCCTCCTACTACCTGGGGAGCCCCACATGACGTCGACCCCTGTGCCGGCCTCGCGGGCGGACCGGTTCATCCGTGAACTCGCCGAACTGAAGATCCCCGACCCCGCCGCGGCCCGCACCGCCCTCTGGCGCCGACTCGGCGGACTGCTCATGACCGCGGGCCTCGTACTCGGTGCCCTCGCCTTCCCCCTCGCCCACGCCACGGACGACTCGCTCGCGCAGGGCGACGCGCTCGCCCTCGGCCTCGGCGGCGTCACGGCGGCCGTGGTGGGCGGCGCCCTCTTCCTCCGCTACTCACTCACCGACTTCCTCCGCTTCTGGCTCGCCCGGCAGTCCTACGACCTGGACCGGCTGGGGGAGCGCCTCAGCGATCCCGCCGTCGCCGCGAAGACGGTCAACTCACCAGCACCAGAAGGAGAACCGAGCAATGGCGCTGCCCCCTCGCCCAGGTGACCAGCTCGCCTCCGCCACCTCCGCCACCCGGGTGATCGTCATCCGGGCCCCGGCAGGTGCGGAGGCTCCGATCGAGTGCGGCGGCGCCCCGATGATCCCGGCCCAGGGCGCGCCCGCCGCACCAACCGACGACGAGCCGTCCGGAACGCTGATCGGAAAACGCTACGTCGACGCCACCGACAGCCTCGAACTCCTTTGCACCGCCTCCGGAGCAGGCGACCTCACCTACGGCGGACAGCCGTTGCAGATCAAGGCGCCCAAGGCGCTGCCCGCCTCGGACTGACCCAAGCCCCAAGGAGCCCCCATGAACCGTGACGACATGATCCTCATCAGCGTCGACGACCACATCATCGAGCCGCCCGACCTGTTCGCGAACCACCTGCCGGACCGCTACAAGAAGGACGCCCCGCGCCTGGTCCACCGCGAGGACGGCAGCGACGTGTGGCAGTTCCGGGACAACAGCGTGGGCAACGCCGCGCTCAACGCGGTCGCCGGCCGCCCCAAGGAGGAGTACGGCATGGACCCGCAGGGCCTGGACGAGATCAGGCCCGGCTGCTACGACGTCGACGAGCGGGTCGCCGACATGAACGCCGGCGGCGTCCTCGCCCAGATGAACTTCCCCTCCTTCCCCGGCTTCTCCGCCCGCCTGTTCGCCACCGAGGACTCCGACTTCTCGCTCGCCCTGGTCCGCGCCTACAACGACTGGCACATCGACGAGTGGTGCGCCGCCCATCCCGGCCGGTTCATCCCGATGGCCCTGCCCGCCATCTGGGACGTCGAACTGTGCGCCCAGGAGATCCGCCGGGTCGCCGACAAGGGCTGCCACTCGCTCACCTTCCCGGAGAACCCGGTCCCGCTCGGCTACCCCAGCTTCCACACCGAGTACTGGGACCCGGTATGGCGTGCCCTGACCGACTGCGGCACCGTGATGAACCTGCACATCGGCTCCTCCGGCCGCCTCGCCGTCACCGCCCCCGACGCCCCGCCGGACGTGATGATCACCCTCCAGCCGATCAACCTCGTCCAGGCCGCCGCCGACCTGATGTGGTCCCGGGTGCTCAAGGAGTACCCCACCATCAAGATCGCCCTGTCGGAGGGCGGCACCGGCTGGATCCCGTACTTCCTGGAACGGCTCGACCGCACCTACGAGATGCACGCCACGTGGACCCTCCAGGACTTCGGCGGCAAGCTGCCCTCGGAGGTCTTCCGCGAGCACTTCCTCACCTGCTTCATCAGCGACCCGGTCGGGGTACGGCTGCGCAACGAGATCGGCATCGACAACATCTGCTGGGAGGCCGACTACCCGCACAGCGACCCCATGTGGCCGAACGCGCCGGAGCAACTGCACGAGGTGCTCACCACCTACTCCGTGACGGACGACGAGACCGACAAGATGTCCCACGGGAACGCGATGCGCTGGTACTCGTTCGACCCGTTC
>NZ_JAGXJL010000085.1:0-28834 GCF_019091475.1 Streptomyces sp. GbtcB6
ATGTAGACGCACCCGGTGGAGTCCACCCTGGCCAGGTCTCCGGTGTGCAGGAACCCGTCCGCGTCCACGGTCGCGGCGGTCGCGGTGGCGTTGCCCAGGTAGCCGGCCATCACGTTCGGACCCCGCACCCAGAGTTCGCCCGGCTCGCCCAGGCCCTCGGAAGGCACCTCGATCTCGGCACCGCTCGCGGGATTGACGAGCTTGTTGACGGTGTTGGGCACGGGCCAGCCGCTGGCCGCGATCGGCGCACGCCGGCCGGCGACGGCGACACCACCATCGGTGGTCGGCACCAGGTGACTGACCGGGCTCAGTTCCGTCATACCGAATCCCTGCACGATCGGCACCGACAAGCGCTTCGAGACGGCCGCGCCCGGCTTCCTCGGCCTGCGGGAGGAAGCCGTCCGCGCATCGGGGATCTGCACGTCTGGGTAGGGGCCGGCAAAACTCATGGACATGCCTCCGGGGGTTCACGGGAGGTGGCTGGTCGCTGACGCGCGCGCCGGCTGCGGAGCGATGACGGGCGCGGCGCACGTCAGCCCAGGGCGATGTAGACCTCGTTGACGTAGGCGATCGTGCGGTCGCTGCCCAGCAGCCCGGCACCCATCTTGTTCATGACGTAAGAGATCGTGGTCCGGCGTTCGGTATCGACCACGACGATCGATCCGCCGAACCCGGGCCAGAAGCAGACGCGTCCTTGCGGGATGTACGGCACTGAGGGCGACGGCAATCCGTACCCGATGCCGAATCGCACGTGTGCGCCGAGTACGAGATCCGGGCCGTCGGACTGCGGCTGGAAAATGAGAGCGATTGTCTCCGGCGACAGCAACCGCACCCCTTCGACCGCACCGCCACAGGCGACGACGGACTGGATTCTGGCGAGTGAGCGGGCGTTGCCGTGGCCGTTGGCCGCGCCGATCTCGGCGCGACGCCATTGGGGCGTCAGCGATCCGCGTGCATCGACCGATGGTCCTGTGAAGGTTCGCAACCTGATGTGGTCAGGGTCGGGCGTGGAAGGATCGATCGACGTGCGCTGTGGCGGAACGATATCGGCGACCCGGTCGACCTCGGTATCGGGCAGGCCGATGTGGAAGTCGGCGTCCAGAGGCCCCGTGATCTCCTCGGCGACGAACCGTCCGAGGGTGCGTCCGTCCACACGCCGGATCAGTTCGCCTATCAGATGCCCGTAGTTGAGCAGGTGATACCCCGACGCGGTCCCGGGAGTCCACCAGGGCGCCTGTGCGGCCAGCCGGGCCGCTGCGGTCTGCGCGTCGTAGACGTCCTCCATGGTCACCGGCTGTTCCCATCCCGGGACGCCGGAGGTATGGGACAACACGTGCCGGACTCGCACGTCTTCTTTTCCCGCGGCGGCGACCTCCGGCCAGTACCGCGCCACCGGGGCGTCGATATCGAGGAGACCACGCTCGACCAGCACCAACGCCGCGAGCGCGGTCACCGTTTTCGTACACGACCAGACGTTGGTGATCGTGTCCCGTTGCCACGGCCTGGTCCGCTGCCGGTCTGTCCAACCACCCCACATGTCGACCAGCGGCACGCCGCCGACGTCGACCACAAGCGATCCACCCAACTCGTCGCCCGCCTCGATGTTCTTCGCGAACAGCGCTCGCAGGTCGGCGAAACGGTCGTCACACACACCGGATATGTCAGTCATCGTCAACCTCACGCGTCGACTCGGGCGGCAGGCTTGGCCGACGAATTACGGTTCGACGGTTTCGTAGAATTGCATGTCCCGAGTCTCCAGGGCCGGAATGGCCTGTCCGAATCCCCAGGTCTTGAAGTGATCGCTGGCCGCGTGGGCCTCGAAACCGGCTCGATCGGTATAGATCTCGAGGATTCGGATCGTCCTGGGCTGCGCCGGATCCCGGTACGCGACGTAGCTCAGGCAGGCAGGTTCCTGCCTGCTCGCCGGAACCAGTTGCTCGACGGCCTGATACAGCGTCCTCTCCATTCCCTCGCGGGCGGTCCATACGACCGAGGCCACGATCAAGCCCTCAACCTTCTACTCCCCGATCGTGAAATGGGAGGACCTGCCCGAGGCGATGCTCGAACCGGCCCGACTGCTCGTAGCCACAAAATGAACCTGTGGCGACTTCGTAGAGTCGGCCAGGGAAGCCGCGCTCACTTTGGACGAGCACGCACTGAATCCAGGTCCTTTTCCGCTGCTAAACGAAGTTCCTGGCCGGGTCCGAGAGCACGCGAAGGCTGCATTTCGCCCTGCTGCCTGAACCGCGAATGACAAGGGTGCCTGACGGGAGTCCTCCCAGTTCAGGCACCCTTTTGTGGGCCCTTGGAAGAAGCCGAGAGTGCGTGGCGAGCACGAGACCAGGAGATTCTTCGTCTGCTGGTGGTACATCGCCTGTATGGCTCTGGCCAGTGCAGATGGGCGGTGTGAAGGGATGCGCGCAGCAGTTGGCCCGGGTATGGTCCGGATCTTGAGATGGGGGACTCGACCGGCGGTCTCAGTTGCTCTGTTTTCCCGAGGGCAGGGCCGTGAGAGGTGCCGGATTGCGGCTGGTCCAGTGGTGGCGGTGGCTCCGGCGTCGAGGGGGCGGACGCGGTGGTGCCGACAATCTGTTCCGTTGAGCGGACATGCTCTGCCAGCCGGTTCAGGCCAGTGCCCATGCTGGGCTCCCACCGCGCCGACCTGGGTGCGGCGGTACGGGAACGAGCCGGGTCACGGCTTCCGCCCGCACCGATCACACGCACCGCGACGGCAGTCGGAGGCGGCCGGCCCCGAGTGGTCGCCTCACCGTCGTGCCCTGGGTGGTGCGGGCCCGCGGATGTGGCAGACAGCGGACCGGATTACTGCGCCGTAGTAGTCCGGTTGGGGCGACGGATTCAGCCGTCCGGAAGCGGGCGTCACGCGGGACACTGGTCCGCCCGTGATCCGGGACACTTCTGGAGCGGCGTTCGGCGAAGATCTGGTCTGATCACGGGATCCGGTATCAAGGAGGTACGGGGGTGGAGGTGCGGATCCGACCCGCGCGTGCCGAAGAGGCGTCGGCGCTGACCGAACTCGTCCTGCGCTCGAAGGCACACTGGGGGTATGACGCGGAGTTCCTTGAGGCATGCCGTGCGGAACTCACCATCCGGCCGGACGAGATCGACGTCCGCCGGATCGTCGTCGCCGAGGCCGCGCACCTTGGAGTGCTCGGCGTTGCCTCCCTGGAGGGCTCGGCGCCCCAGGGCTGTGTGGGCCTGTGCTTCGTCGAACCCGGTGCCATCGGCCGCGGGGTGGGCCGTCTCCTGTACGCCCATGTGATGGGAACCGCCCGCGAACTCGGGTTCACCAGGATCACCATCGACTCCGACCCGAACGCGGAACCGTTCTACCGCCGGATGGGCGCCCGACCCGTCGGACGTACCCCCTCCGGCTCGATCCCGGGGCGTGAGCTGCCCCTCCTCGAAGTGGTTTTCGCGCCCCGGCGCGACAGCTGGACCCACGCGTGGACTGGGGGCCGTCGCGCGGTGCACCTTGGCAACGTCGCCGAGTTCCAGTCCCAGTTCGGCCCCGCCTCCGCCGAGGCCGGGCACTATTCCTGCCTGGCCGCCTTCATTTCTCCGCACCCGGCCGTCCTGATCCTGCCCCGGGCGGTTCCGCGTGACTGGATCGACATGGTCGCCGGCGTCCTGGGCTGGGGACAGGTGGAGGTGTACGACGGCCTGGCAGAGCCCGGAACGGCGTCGAGCGCGGATCGGGGCCGCCGTACCGGCCCGGTCCGCCGGCTGCTCCCCGGCACGGCGCCCGCCCCCTCGGCGCCGACGGCGGGGCCGACCGGCGGGCTCAGCCGCGCCGTCCTCTCCCGCCCCGCACTCGCCGAGCGACTAAAGTTCCTCGGCCTGCCCCTCGTACCGTGGGGCCACACCCCCGCGTTCGCCGAACTCACCGGTTCGACACCGGGCCCGGACGCTCTGCGCTACGAGTCCAAGCGGGCCGCGCACGAACTGTTCACACAGCTCCAGCCCGCCCACCCGGGGATCAGGGTGCCGCAGCAGTGGCAGACGGCCACCCGACGTGCGGCGGTGCGACTGCTCAGGGCGCGCAGTCGCGCGGGGCGGGCCACCGTGGTGAAGACCGAGCACGGCGCCGGAGGATCCGGTACCTGGGTGATCCGGGACGACAGACTGTGGAACTACGGACTGCGGAACTACGGATTGAGGTCCCCGCTGCCTCATGGGCCCCTGCTCCTAGAGGAGTTCGTCGCCGGCGAATCCGGGCCCAGGGACCTGACCTTCGACGGCCTCGTGGACGCGGAAGGACGGGTGTACGAGGCCGGAGTCGCCGTCATGGACGTCGAGGGCACCGCCTACCAGGGCGCCACCGTCGGCCCCGGAGTCGTCCCGCAATCGCTCGCCGAACTCCTGGCGCGCTTCGGCCGGGCCGTGGGCGAGCGGATCGCCGCAAGCGGTTATCGAGGGTGGTTCGACGTCGACTTCGTGGCCGGCCCCGAGGGCCGCCCGGCGCCCACCGAGATCAACCTCCGGATGACGGGTCCCTCTGTCGCCTTCATGGTCAAGGCACGGCTCGACGAGATCCGAGGGGGCGACCACCTCGTCCGCACCGTCGACCACATCCCGCTCGGCGCCCGGCTGCCCGGCCCCGAACTGTCCGCCCTGCTGCGGGAGACGGCGAAGCGGTGCGCCGGGATCGACGCCGTCCTCGTGCCCTCGATCCCGACCGCCGCCTTCGAGCCGGCCCCCCGTCTCGGCGTCGTCCTGGCCGCGCACACCCGTGAACGCCTGGACGCGGCCGAGGCGTTGGTGCGTGCCGCCGCCCAGGACACCGGGGGGATGTTCACTCCCTAGCCCCAGGGTCGGGGTTCACTCCGTTGCCGCGGTGCCCGGACGCCGCGTCACGTACACCGCCACCACCACCGCCGCGATCATCAACGGCACATTGAAGACGTACACCAGTGCCGCCTGCCGCTCCCAGTCCGTCTTCGCGGCGAGCCGGTAGAAGTTGTCCTGCGGCCACCAGGAGACCAACAGCCAGACGATGGCCAGATGAGCTGCCGTCGTCAGGCCGCGTGAGCGACCTTGGCGCCGCATCAGAGGGCGCCCGGCGACCAGGAAAGCGAGGCCCACGCTGAAGGTCAGGAACTCGGCGGCGTACAGACCTCGGAAGAGCCACGACCACGGCGCGGGAACGTAGGTGAGGTCGGTGGAGCCCGGCCAGAACACATCGGTCAAGAGCACGGCGAGCGGCAGGGCCACGACCAGCATCACGCACCCCATGCCGTACAGAAACCCGTATGGGCCGGGGGCCGTCGCGCCACCCCCCTTGCCGTTCAGCCCGCCGGACGCGGCACGCTGTGCGGGCAGCGGCAGCAGACGCCGGTCGACCTTTCCGGCCCGGTTGCGCGGCAGGGCCCCCAGGGTCACCACCTGCGCCGGGATCTCCTGGTCCGGCACCACACCCGTCAGATGCATACGGATCGCGTCGGCGCCCGGAGAGACGCTGGGAGCCGTCGGTACGACGTAGGCCACCAGCCGATCCTCGTCCACGGTGGTGATCACGGACTCCCGGATTCGGGGGTGGGCGGCCAGCGCGGCTTCGGCGCGGTGCGGATCTACGGTACGGCCGCGGACGCGAACCCGGTGCGCCAGCCGGCCGCCAAACTCCAGCAGCCCGTCCTCCCACAGCGTTCCCGCATCACCGGTGGGGAAGGCGCCGTCGTCGCCGGGGGACGTCAGCCAGATCTCGCCCTTGCGGACCTCGGCCCGGCAGCCGGGAAACGGGCGGCCGAGCAGGCTGACCAGCCCGGGTTCGGCCACTGGACCGGAGAGTTGGTCCGTCTCGAACCAGGTGCCGCAGCCGGTGACCTCCACGGGCCCGTAGACATTGAGCAGTCGCGCCCCCGGCGCCGCCCGCCCCTGCAGCCGTACCTGCTCGTCGAGAGCGAGCCGTTCCCCGCCGACCGCCACCAGCCGCAGCCCCACGGGCACAGAGCCGTCGAGCAGTGAACGGGCCGTCACCGGGTCGGTGTCGAGCACCGTGACGCCCTCGGAGAAGGGCCGACCCCACAGCGCCGGCCCGGTCTCGCCCTCCGGCAGCACCAGCGTGCCCCCGGAGCACAGCGCCCGTATCCAGCCGTAGGTGAAAGCGGCCGTGTCGGCCGGCGCGGTCACCAGATGGACGTCGGAGGGCCTCAGACCGAACACCTCGGCCCAGGACCCGAATACGGCGCGCAGCCGTGCGTGTCCCGCGGGGACGGTCCGGTGCCGCCCCGTGGTACCCGCGCTGAACAGCACGGCGGCGGTGGCCCCGCAGGGCGCGGCAGGGGGCTCTGGGGAGTAGGCGTCAATGACGTCGGCGTCGGTGTCCAAACAGACGACGATCCGGCCGGCACCGTCGTCGACGCTCGGCCGAAACCTCTCATGTGTCAGGACGGTGTTCGCCCCTGCCTCCTCCAGCAACTGCCCGATGTGTCCTGTCGGTTGATGCGGACCGACCACGGCGTATGCCCCGCCCGCCTTGAGTACGCCCATCAGGGCGACCAGCAGATCCGGCACCTGGTCGGTGCACACGACCACGGTCTCCCCAGGCCCGAGCCCCCTCTGCAGCAGATGGCAGGCCAATCGGTTGGCCCCCACCCCCAACTCCCCGTATGTGAGCCGGGCCCGCTCGGTGATGACCGCGGGCCGGTCCGGTGTCTCCCGCACCCACGCTTCGAACAACCCGTGAAGTTCATTCGCCCCGGCCATGACCGGTGATCATCCCAGAGACGGCACGACGCGGGAAGAGGCCCGACAGATGCCGACCCGGGACGGCGGTCGTGGCCTCGGCGAAGCCAGGAGAAGACCACCGGCACCAACGCCACCGCGCGTCGGGCGAGGCGACATGCCGCCCGGAGCCGTCGGGATACCTCATCCCTCCGGCATAGCGCGGCTCACGACAGCCGTCACGACCCCACATAAGACGTCATTTCAGTTGGTGAGTCGGCGGTGGCATATGAGGGTTGCGGCGATGGCGGTGAAGGCGAGGAAGTGTTCCGGCTTGCGTTCGTAGCGGCGGTGGAGGCGTCGGCAGCCGGACAGCCAGGACACGGTTCGTTCCACGGCCCAGCGGTGCCGGCCCAGGCGCCGGGACGACTCGATGCCTTTGCGGGCGAGGCGGTGCCGGATGCCGCGGGAGGACAGCCGGCGTCGCAGGTGGCGGTAGTCGTAGCCCTTGTCTCCGTGCAGTTTGCCGGGCCTGCGGCGTCGTGGGCCGCGGCGTGAGCGGATGGGTGGGATGCCGCGGACCAGCGGGATCAGGGCCTGGCTGTCGTGGAGGTTCGCCGCGGAGATGCCGATCGACAGGGGCAGGCCGCGGCGGTCGACGATGAGGTGGATTTTTGAACCCTTCTTGCCGCGGTCGGTCGGATTCGGTCCCTTCAGATGCCCCCTTTAAGGGCCCGGACGCTGACAGAGTCGATCGCGCAACGCGACCAGTCCAGACCGCCCCGGGCACTGAGTTCGTCCAGGACCAGGCGGTGGGGTTTGGCCCACACGCGGGCCTCGGTCCACTCGGTGAACCGGCGGAAGGCGGTTACCCCCGACAGTCCGAAGCCGGGCGGCAGTTGGTTCCATGTGCAGCCCGAGGTGGCCACGAAGATGATCGCGGCCAGCACCTCACGGTCCCCTCGCCGACGATGTCCACCACCCTGCGGGCGTTCCGGAGCCGGCGGGACCACCCGCTGGAACAACTCCCACAGATGTTCCGGCGCCAGCCGTTCGACAAGCGCAGCAATCATCACCCCAGACTCCCGCAAGATCACACCAACTGAAATGGCGTCTTAGGGTTGTGTGCAGGAGGCTCGCAGGAGAAGTACCGCTATGTCGTCGGTGTGCTGACCCATCGGCCAGGTGTGGTGGATCAGGCCGTCGATCAGGTCCTCCAGGTCCTCGTCGTCGGTGCTGGCGAAGTGCCCGACGAGGCCGGCGGTTATCTGTGCAGTGTCGGTACCCGCGACCTCCACGAGACCGTCGGTATACAAGACCAGGGTCGCGTCCGCGGGCAGGGAGACCGTGGTGACGGGGTAGTGAGCGAGGGTGTCGATACCCAGCAGCGGCCCGGGTTCGATGTCATCAAGAACCCGGGCATGATGCCGGGCGATGCGCAGCAACGGGGGGACGTGTCCGGCGCTGGCGAAGGTGATTTCGCAGGCAGCCAGGTCGAGGTGAGCGTAGAGGCAGGAGACAAGCAGGTCGGAGTCCAGATCGGCCAGCAGTCGGTTCGTACGGGCCAGGATCTGGTCTGGCGGTGCACCGGCGGTAACGTGCGCGTGGATGGCGGTGCGGACCTGGCCCATGAGGGCGGCCGCGGCGATGCTGTGGCCCTCGACGTCACCGATGACCGCGGCGGCGCTCGTGTCGTCGAGCCGCAACAGATCGTAGAAGTCACCGCCGACCTCGATGCCATGGCTCGCCGGCAGGTAGCGGGCGGCCACGTCAAGCCCGGCCACGGCGGGCAGGTCGCGAGGCAGAAGCGCTTTCTGGAGGCCGTGAGCGAGGTGGTGCTGGGCGTCGTACATCCGGGCGCGGTCGAGTGCCTGGGCGATCAGACCCGCCAGAGCGGTCAGCACGGCCCGTTCGTCGGCCGTGAAGGGGTGGGGTCGGTCGTAGGACAGAACGCAGCAGCCCACCACTCTCCCCGTGATGATCAGCGGGAGGAACGCCCAGGCCTGTTTGTCACCGATCTGAGGCGTCTCGGGGTAGCGTGCAGCCATCTCGGTCGGGCTGGCGGAAAACTCGGGGACGCCGCTGGTCAGGACCTGGCCAACTGGCGTGAGGTCGGCGTCCAGGGGCAGCCCGTCGAAGCGTGCGATGACATCTGCCGGGTGGCCGTAAAAACCACTTACCTTCAGACGGCCGGCCTCCGCAGCCCACAGCGCCAGGCCCTGGGCGCCGAAAGCGGGCAGAATCTCCCCGGCGATCAGATCGACGAGATCGCGGACGCTCACTGTTTCGGTGAGCGCAGCGGACAGATGGATCAGCTGGTACAGCCGGCCGGTCCGCGCCACCGGAGCCCGGTACACAGGTGCTTCCCGCGGGCCGGGCAGGGTCTGTTCCCTGCGGGAGGTGATGCGGACGCTGATGCCGCTGACGTCCGGATAGAGCCGGAATCTCAGCCGGTGCTCCGGCGGACGAATAGCGGTGAAGGACAGCGGGGCCCGACTGAAGACCGCAGTGCGGTACCGGTCCTCGTACACGGGGTCGTCGAGCCAGGGCAGTGCCTGCCAGAGCCGGCACCCCAGCAGTCGGTTCACGCTGCGCCCGAGCAGGTGGCCAGCAGTGGCGGTAACGAAGGTGATCCTTCCCTCCAGGTCGAGGGACAGAGCTCCCTCGGGGAGGCGTTCGAGGTACTCGGCGGCAGCCAG
Source organism: Streptomyces sp. GbtcB6 (assembly GCF_019091475.1). Taxonomy (NCBI): domain Bacteria; kingdom Bacillati; phylum Actinomycetota; class Actinomycetes; order Kitasatosporales; family Streptomycetaceae; genus Streptomyces; species Streptomyces sp. GbtcB6. The sequence continues at coordinate 9,381 of NZ_JAGXJL010000085.1, forward strand.
TCCTGGCTGGGCGGACCCACCCGGAGCGCTGACAGGGATGAGGCGCGGCCGGGCGGGCAGGGTCGACGGGCGAGGTGCGTCGTCCAGGAGACGGGCCAGTCGGCGGGCACTGGAGATGATGCGGCAGCGTTCCCGGGGCGTGGCCTCACGCGGAAGATCAGCGGGCCACATCAGTATGATCCCGCCCCAACAGCGGCGCACCCCGGTCAGCGGGGTCGCGGCACAAGCGATCCGATAGGGCAGAACAGCGGCCAGGCGCGGGTAGCGGCAGGCCAGGTCGTCCTGACAGCCGACCCAGACGAAGTGGTCCTCGCGGATCGCGTCGGTGAGAGGCAGGGAAGCGGTGAGCGAGAGACGGTGCCATGGGGCGGCGAATTCGAGGGGAAGACCGCACAGCGCCACCAGACGCGTCGCCGATTCCTCTTCCTCGATCAGGTAGAGGGCACCCGAGGAAGCACCAGTGCGGCGAACGATGTCGGCCAACCCCGCATCGAGCGCATCGTCGAGTGCCCCATGACAGGCCGGTGGCCCAGAGATCCCGGACATGACGTCCTCCGGTCCGATGTCGTGGCGGTTGGCGGCTCGCCGGACAAGGCACGCGCATGATCGTCGCACCTGGGGGGCATATTTGCGCACACAGTATGCTATGTATAGAAATAGGTACAGAGTGGACCTAAGGATGGGCGGGACGAAGGACTGCCCGGGGAGGGCGACCGGTCGGCGGCGGCCTAGTGCTGCAACGGTGCTTGCCGTGGCTGCCGGCCAGTTCGGTCGTTGGTCTGGTTATAGGTGGGGACCTTGCTGATGTCAGGTTGTGGGCGCGTGAATTGGAAGTGGTGCATGAGCGGTTCGTGCATCGGTTCAACCGTTCGGAACCCCGCGAGTCGGCTCTCGCGTACACGAGAGGGCTGATCGCTCCGCTGCAGCGCAAGAACGGCTGGACCTTGGCGAGTTGGGCACGGACCTCATCCGGGATTCCTATACCACATCAACGAGCCATGAGGCTGGAAGCAACACCTTAATGATCTGCAAGCCCTTAGAGCGTCTGAAAAGCCTGTCACCCACCGACGTGGGGCGACAGCGAAGTAGGGCACTTCACGGGGCGCTGCTCCCGCCTTGGCCCAGGTGTGGCGAAGTCCGCCGTCCCGGCGTTGCACGACCTGCACCGTGATGCTGGTGACCTGCCGGATCCAGGCGTGACGAGGCCACATCGAAGACGGCACCACCGTCCGCGCCGAGGCTGGTGTGACACCTCGGAGCCGTTCAAGGACAGCAAATGGGTCGGCATCACCACGCTTGCCGACGGTGCCTCGTCCGCCAGCCGGACCGCAGTCCCCTCCAGTGCCGATCAAGGCCCGCCACTCGCGCGGACGCTGTCGGGCCGCGGGAGGGGAGAAGGCGATTCCACGATGTCGAGGGCATCCTGCACGTTGCCTTGGTGGCGTTCGGCCGCAAGGATGCCGATCGCACCGGTACGCCGACGGCCACGAGACCGCGTTCGGACTTCTCCTTGTTGACGGCGAATCCGTTGCGGCGCAGGCGCCTCAGCTCCGTCTGCAACCGGGCGAGATCCGGGCGGTCGGCCGGACGGTCGCGGTAACGCTCGGGGGCGTACACCTCATCCAGTTCCTCGACGGAGAGGCCGGCGAGCAGTGGTAGTCCCGCCGTCGTGTGGTGAGCCGGGAACACCATGCCCTCCCGGGAACCGACCCGCAGTGCCTGCCGGCACTCGACGCCGGCGATGAACCGGGTCGTGTCCCCGGTACGCACGATCAGGTTCGCGGTCTCGTCCAGAAGACCGACGATCCGGTGCAGATGGGGCAGGGCCGCCGCGCGCAGCCGCGACGCGAGGGACTGGGAGTGCGCGGCGAGTTCCAGCACCGGCCCCGCACGGTAGACGCGGTCCTCGTCCTGCATGGCGAAGTCCCGGTAGACGAGCATTGCCGGAACCCGGTGGGCGGTCGACCTGGCGACGCCCGGTCGCGCGGCGATCTGCGACTCGGTTGCGCCGCCCTCCATCTGCAGCATGGTCGCCGCCCGCAGCGCGTGGTCCACGCTGGCGATTGGACAAGGCGGCGGTGTCTTGAGCGGTTTGTCCATGGCGTGTCCTCCAGAATTCTGCCCTCCAGAATCTGTCTGCTCACCTGGAAGACACGGAGCACCCTGAAGCCATGACTCAGTCCTCCAATGCCCCAGGTGTCGCCACGGGTTCCCCGGTCCGGCTCCAGGCTGTCTCCACAGAGGGACAGCCCGAGGTCACCCCGGCGCTCGAAGAGCTTTACCGGGGCTTTGAGAGCGAGCTGCTCGTACCGCTGTGGACCGAGATCGGCGACCTGATGCCGACTCACCCGCGCTCGCGCGCCGTGCCGCACCACCGGCTCACCGACGAGCAGTGGCAGCACAAGGTCGTCACCGCCCAGGGCCGCACTGTCCCCGCCACCGAACTGCCGTGGATGCGCGCCCGCAGGTGTGCGTCCACGCCGTCGACTTCGGCACCGGCACCGGCACCGCCTTCGCCGACCTGTCGGACGGCTTCCTGACCGCACTGGCCGACGAGATCCGCACCAAGCGCGGACTGGCCGGACTGCCCGACGGCCCGCTGCCCGAGGTCGCCGCCTGGCCGGCCGGCCGCCCCCACTCGCTCGCCGACGCCCCCCAACTCGGCCCCTGGCTCTGAGAGGTGAGTCATGTCCCATCCTGATGTGATCGTCGTCGGCGGCGGCCTCGGCGGCCTCGGCGCGGCGTTCTCGCTGACCCGCCAGGGCCAGGGCGTCCGTCTGCTGGAACGTGCCCCCGCCTTCGGCGAGTTCGGCGCCGGCATTCAGCTCGCGCCCAACTGCACCCGCATCCTCGACGACTACGGTCTGCTGGAGGAGGCCAAGAGCCTCGGCGTCGTCCCGGACACCATGGTCATGCGCGACGCCGTCGACGGCGACGAGCTGACCCGGCTTGACCTGCGGGGCCTTCAGAAGCGCTACGGCTACCCGTACCTGGTCATCCACCGCAGCGACCTGCACGGCCTGCTCCTGCGCGCGCGAGCACGCCGGCGTCGAGTTGATCACCCAGGCGCGGGTGACCTCGTACGAGAACACCGGCAGCGGCGCCCGCGTGGCTCTCGCCTCCGGCGAGACGCACGAGGCCGGCGTCGTGATCGCGGCCGACGGGCTGCACTCTCCCGCCCGCAGGCTGCTCGTCGACGACGAGCCCGTCTCCTCGGCGTACGTCGCCTACCGCGGCACCGTGCCCGCCGAGCTGCCGCGGGTGCAGTCCGTCGACCTCAGCGAGGTCGTGGTGTACGTCGGGCCCGCCTGCCACTTCGTGCACTACGGCCTGCGCGGGGGCGAACTGCTCAACCAGGTTGCGGTCTTCGAGTCGCCCAAGGCGCTGGCCGGGCAGGAGGACTGGGGCACGCCCGACGAACTGGACACCGCCTTCGCCAAGGCCGGCGGCTTAGTCCAGGACGGCCTGCCGTTCATGTGGCGGGACAAGTGGTGGCGGATGTTCGACCGCGACCCGATCATGAACTGGGTCCACGGCCGGATCGCGCTGCTCGGCGACTCCGCGCATCCGCCGCTGCAGTACATCTCGCAGGGCGCGATCATGGCGGTCGAGGACGGGTGGGTGCTGGGCGAGCACGTCGCTCGCAACCGCGCCGAGGACGGCACGGTCGACTGGGACTCCGCCCTCGCCGCCTACGAGGCCGTCCGCCCGGAGCACTGCCGCCGTGTGGTGACCACGTCCCGCAAGTTGGGCGAGCTGTGGCACCTCGACGGTGTCGCCCGCGAGCAGCGCAACGTGCTACTACGCGCCCGCGACACCTACGACTACTCGTTCGTGGACTGGCTGTACGGCCCGACCGCGCTGACCCCGGACGAGGAGCCCTCCACGTTCACGCCGGTCCCGCTGTTCTCGGCGGCCGTCGAGGGCGTGGAGGGCGAAGCGCCGGCTCCGGACCCGGACCGCGCCACGATCGGCGACGTGCTCTGGAGCAACGCCAATGGCGCCGGCGAGGACAGCGCACGGTCTGCTCCCACCGACCGGACTCGCTGTCCGCGTAGCGACCCGCGTCCATCGAATCGAGGAACCGCATGTCCGCCTCCCGCACTCCCCGCCTGACCGAGTTCGCCGCACTTCCCACGTCCGGGGCGCGCGCCGTCGAGCCCTTCGAACTCGACGGCATGCACCTGCTGGCGATCCCGCAACTCGCCTACGACATGACCGGGAGCCCGGCCGCCATGAACGGCGGGGACAGCGATACCGAACTGCTCCTGCTGCGCCGGGCCGAGGCCACCGACACCTACGAGCCCTTCCAGACCCTGCCGGCGCCCGGCGGCGAGGACGCGGAGTTCTTCCGGATCGGCGAGCGCGCCTTCCTGGCCGTGGCCGACATCCGCTCGGGCAAGGGCCCCTACGAGTACACCACCGACTCCACAATCTTCGAGTGGGACGGAACCCACTTCACGCCCTTCCAGAGCGTCCAGAGCTTCGCGGCCAAGCAGTGGCGCCACTTCGCCATCGGTGAGCGGCACTTCCTGGCCCTGGCCCAGGGCGTGACCGTCCCGGGCCACGAGTCGGAGAACCAGCCCTCACGTATCTACACCTGGGACGGCACCCGCTTCGCCGCACTGCAGGACGTCGACGCGCTCTGGGGCTACAACTGGCAGGCCTTCGAACTCGACGGCGAGTACTTCCTCGCCTACGCCGACCATGTGCGCCCGTCGGTGCTGCTGCGCTGGAACGGCGAGAAGTTCGAGCACACCCAGGACCTCGCCCCCCAACACGGCCGCGCTTTCGCTCACTTCACCGACCCGCGGGGCGAGACCTACCTGCTGGTCGCCTGTCTGACGAGCCCCTCCCGGCTGCTGCGCTGGGACGGGGAGCGCTTCATCGAACATCAGGTGCTCGACGGGCTCGGCGCCCGCGAGTTCGCCGTCCTCGACACCGAGCACGGACTGTACGTCGTACGCGTCAACTTCATCCTCGGCACGCAGGCCGCCCCCATCACCGCTGTGGACTCCGAGCTCTACCGGTTCTCGGAGGGACGCCTCACCCCTGTGCAGTCCTTCCCGACCACCGGCGCCACCGACGCCGCCGTGATCCGCGGCCACCACGGCGGCCTGCTGGTCGCTGTCAGCAACAGCCTCACCGCCGACGTCCGCTTCGCCGCCCGCACCGTCCTGTATCGCTTCGACCAGTAGGTCGAGCCCACACCTCTCAAGAAAAGATCCGCCGATGCCGTCCTACGAAAGCCCTGAACTCGTCGACCTGTTCACCACCTACACCGCCGGGCCCGAAAGCATCGGCTCACGCCTGACCCGAACCGCCGTCGAGCGGGGCAGCGCCGACCCGCTGATCGCGGCCACCGGCGCGGACTTCGCCCTCTACCCCGGCGACGGCCGGCCGCCCACCGTCGAAGGCTTCCGCTACTCCACCCGCGGCTTCAAGGAGCTGGCCGGCATCTCGCACCTCGGCCCCGCCGTAGCCAGCCTTGTGCAACTGCGCGAGAAGTACGCCGACGCCGGCTGGCGTGCCGAGGCCGAGCGCATGCTGCGCTCGGTCGAGCGCTCCCGCGCCGCCAACAGCGCCACCCTGTGGCGCGAGACCATCGCTGTGGAGGCGTACCGGGGCCGCGAGCAGGCGATCGCCGACATGATCGACTACTCCTGCGCGGTCACCGCCCGCTACCTGCGCACCGCCCTGGCCGACGAGACCTACCTCAACTCCCGCACCCTGCGCGAGGACTACCTGGAAGGCGGCCCCGGCGCCGACCTGCCCGTCCCGGTCAACCAGATGATGATCGCGACGTTCTTCCTCGCCGGCATGGACATTTCCCACCGCATGCTGTGCTGGTTCGCCGCTCAGAAGATCGACTGGGACCGTGCGATGGTCGTGATCGCCGGCCGGCAGGGCCGCCCCACCGCGGGCGTGACCTGGAACACCTCCAGCGTCGCCACCATGATCCTGGGCGCCTCCGAGTACCGGCTGCCCCTGGAGCGGGTCTATCTGGCCCCGCACGCCCCCACCTTCGCCACCCCTGTCGGCGGCGACCTGACCGAGGTCGCCGCGATGGAGGAGCCGCTGCGCCGGATCTGGTTCAACACCCGCGCCACCGTCGAGCTGGGTGAGGTCATGTTCCACGGCTACCCCCGCTACGCCCCCGAGCAGCTGGCGACCCCCGACGTGGCGGATTCCGCCGTCACGGACATCAGCGAGATGCCGGTGATCCACGGCCCCGACGACTGGCGCGCCATGACCACACGGCTGCGCATGGTGCTGGAGGACCCGCGCCAACTGCTCTCCGGCTGCGTCACCGACTTCGCCGTCCGACAGCTCGTCGAGGCCGGCAACGACCCCGCCGAAGTCGTCGTCCCCGGCCTGGACGCCGTCACATACCCCACCGGCCTGTAACCCCCTCCTCCCCGCGGCGCCGTGATCAGTTCCCGGCCAGGGAGCCCTGCCGCGACCACCCACCAGGAGAACCCCCGCCATGCCCGCAACCCTCCTCCGCAGCGACCAGGTCCGCCATCTCGACGTACCGGACGGCCGCATCGCCTACTACGTGACCGGCGCGACCGCCCACACCGCACCGGTGATCGTCTGGGTGCACGGCCTGCCGCTCGACTCCCGCTCCTGGGCGGCCCAGCAGGAGTACTTCGACACCCGCGCCCGCAATGTCTTCCTCGACCTGCGCGGCTACGGCGCCTCCAGCAAGCTTCCCGCCGCCGTACCCAGCATCACCGCCCTGTACGTTGCCGACCTCGCGGCCCTGATCGAGCACCTGCGGCTCACGGACCCGATGCTGGTCGGCTTCGCCTCCGCGGGACACGTCGCGCTGCGCCTCGCCGCCGAACATCCCCACCTCGTGGGCAAGCTCGCGGTCATCAACGGCTCACCCAAGTTCCGCCGCTCCGCCGACTGGCCCTACGGCTTCGACGAGAAGGGGATCGCCCACTTCACCGACGCGGCGGCCGAACGCGGCATCGAGGGCATCACCGACGCCGTGCTCGACCCCGAGCTCGCCTTCGCCGATGTGGACGCCGCCCGTGCGGCCGAACTCGGCGCCTGGTTCCGGGAGATGAGCCACAACGCCGGCGTGCGGAGCCTGCTCGGCTTCTTCGAGAACATCTCCCTGGACGACGACCGAGCCCTGCTCCCGGCCATCAAGGCGCCCACCCTCCTGATGGCCAGCACCATCGGACAGGAGGTGCCCACCGGGGTCTCCCTGTACCTGCGCACGGCCATCGGCCGCGCCCGCCTGGCGGAGCTGCCCGGTGCGGACCACTTCGCGTTCGCCACCCGCCCCGAGCTGGTCAACAGCCTCTTGGACTCCTTCCTGACCAGCTGACGGCGCCCCACGGATCTCCAGGCCCCCTCCCAACGAAGGCATACCGCCTTCCCGGCCCCCAAAGATGCGACACCATGCCCGAACCCGCCGCAGCCGACCCCAAATCCCCGGCGCAATCGCGGACTTCCTGCGCCGGGCCTCACACGGCTGACCAGCCCATCCGAGGCCCGTGAACGTATCTGCCCAGATGATCTCAGCAGGCGATGATCAACCCTTATGGAAAAAATGTCCTGCATTGAACCTTCTGCAACACCCTTGCAGGCCTGTCCTCCAGGGCGCCGACGGAGTTGGCCTTCGCCGGTTCGCTGCTGAGTACACCGTCGACACGTCCGTTCAATACCTCCTCTCCAACGAAGGACCTCTCATGGACATCGAGCTCAGGACCCCCCAGAACACCGCGATCGTGTTGGTCGACTACGTCACCGGCTTCGCCAACCTCATCAGGACCCAGTCGATCACCGACAACGTCAACGGAGCCGTCGCCCTGGCCCGGATGGCGATCGGCTACGGGATGCCGCTGGTGGTGACGGTCGGTCCCGAGCGCGACCCGCGCGGCACGCTCTACCCCGAACTGAAGCAGGAGATCGGCGACACCCCAGTCGTGTACCGGGGCGGCTCCTTCGACGCGTTCGGCGATTCCGGGTTCGAGCAGGCGATCGAGGCAACCGGCGTCCGCCACCTCGTGATCGCCGGACTCACCACGGAGGGCTGTGTGCTGCGCACGTCGGTGGGTGCCCTTCAGAGGGGGCTCGGCGTCACCCTGGTCGCCGACGCGAGCGCCAGCACCTCCCAGATCGGCTATGACACCGCCGTCGGCCGCCTCACCCAGCTCGGCGTGTCCGTCACCACCTGGCTCTCGCTGGCCGCCGAGATCCAGGTCACCTACGACATCGAGGAGACCGCCGGGGTCTTCCAGTCGGTCCTGGCCCTGGACCCGTCACACGCCAAGAACTTCGACCAGCTCTACAACGCCCTGCGACTGGGAGCGGACGGCTGAGCAGCGTCTGAGCCTCGTTGGACCTCGGTCCGGCCGGCTTCCAGCACCTTCGCCGGTTCGCTGCCAAGTACACCGTCACGTCCGTTCAATACCTCCATACCAACGAAGGACCTCTCATGGACATCGAGCTCAGGACCCCCCAGAACACCGCGATCGTGTTGGTCGACTACGCCACCGGATACGCCAACCTCATCAGGACCCAGTCGATCACCGCCAATGTCACCGGAGCCGTCGCCCTGGCCCGGATGGCGATCGGCTACGGGATGCCGCTGGTGGTGACGACCGGTCCCGAGCGCGACCCGCGCGGCACGCTCTACCCCGAACTGAAGCAGGAGATCGGCGACACCCCAGTCGTGCACCGGGGTGGCGGCTTCGACGCGTTCTTCGATTCCGGGTTCGAGCAGGCGATCGAGGCAACCGGCGTCCGCCACCTCGTGATCGCCGGACTCACCACCGACGGCTGTGTGCTGCGCACGTCGGTGGGTGCCCTTCAGAGGGGGCTCGGCGTCACCGTGGTCGCGGACGCGAGCGCCAGCGCCTCTCAGATCCAACATGACGCAGCCGTCGGCCGCCTCACCCAGCTCGGCGTGTCCTTCACCACCTGGCTCTCACTGGCCGCCGAAATCCAGGTCACCTACGACAACGAGGAGACCGTCGGGATCTACCGCTCGATCCAGGTCCTGGACCCGTCACTCGCCAAGAACTTCGACCAGCTCAACAATGCCCTGCGACTGGGAGCGGCCGGCTGACCAGCGTGTGAGCCTCGGTCCAGCCGGCTTCCACCACCTTGTCGCGAAGCGATGCCGAAAGGGGCGCCCACGGAGTTGGCCCTCGCCGGTTCAGCTGGTCGCTGGTCCGGGTGTGCCGTTGACTGACGCGCAGCGGGCGCGGGTCGAGCCGATACTCCCGGACCGGACGCCGAAGCGGGGTGGTCGGTGGAGGGACCACCGGGATCAGTTGGGAGATGGGATGAATGCCAGGGCCCCGGAGAGAGCAAGGTAGGTCCCGGTTCGGCCGGTTGATCACCAGGGTCCGGGTATGGGACGAGCACGGCCGTTGTGGATCATGGGGTTTCTCTACGCTCCCAGAACCGCACTGTCGTGCTCGTTGCTTCGTCTTCCTTCATGCCCGATGTCCCCGACGGTCTGCCGGGTGGTCATGCCCCGGACGGAGCGCATGGCGCCGAACTGCCCGACGGGGGAAGTCCGATCCGGCGGTGTCGTGCAGCCAGTGGAGGGACAGTGGGGCTACAGCCGCGGCCGGCTCTTACCGGGAAGTTCCGCCGGTCCGCTCAACCGAGTATCGGGGAACGAAACCGCCGAACTCCTGGTCCATGAGCTCGGCGAATCGGATGGGAGCGTGTTCTTCGAACAGCGGGCCGATCACCTGCACGCCGATGGGCAGGCCTTCCGGCGAGTGCCCGATCGGGATGGCGGTGGCCGGGAGGCCGGGAGTGGTCGCCATGCCGTCCCGCACAAACTGATCGCCGCAGTCGTGATCGGTTCCGGCGATCATGATCCGGCGCGTCATCTGGTCTGGGCTCTGGTCGTGGGGGAAGGCAGGCGGCGGCGTCACTGGGCACACGACGACGTCGAACTCGCTGAACAACTCGCCCTACTGGTGGCGGTGGCGTATCCGTGTGCTGTCCGCGGCCGGCCAGTCGCGATGGCTGCGGACGGAACCCCGCGTGCGTTCGGCCGCCAGGCTGACCTCTCCGGTATCAGGCTTGTTCTCCTCGGCTCGGGCAAGTTCGTAGGTCTCGGCGGAGTAGCCGGCCGCGATTACCGAGAACAGCGGCCGCACAAGGAGTCTCGCTGCTTCGACCTGGTCCGGTAGCAGCGCACTGTGGCGCTCCACTTTGGTACCGGTGGTGGAGAGATCACCGGCAAGATGATCGACGGCGGCGCGGACGCTCGACGCGGTCGGCGAGGAGATCGGGCAGCAGTGAGAGGTCGGCAGCACTGTGCGCCATCGGCCCGACCACGGAGAGGTCGGGCTCGAACGCCAGTGGGGGAGCCGGTGGCGCCGATCGACCGCGTGGCGGGAGGAGCCCGAGCGTCGGCTTGCGGGCGTACACGCCGCAAAACGCCGCCGGCACAGGCAGTGAGCCGGCCATGTCGGAGCCGAGCGAGAGCGTGCCGTACCCGGGCTGCCAACGCCGCGGCCGAGCCACCGGACGAGCCGCCCGCCGTGCGTTCGAGGTCCCACGGGTTCCTGGTCGTCCCTTAGACGGCGTTGTACGTCTGCAGGTCGCCGAGGGCCAGCGGGACGTTGGTCTTGCCCACCGCGTCGGCCTGAGTGAGTTCAACGGACGACACCTCGGGCGCCTCCATCGCCGCGGACAGTTCCTTTGCGGACAGGTAGGTGAAGTCTGAAGTAGCCACGGCGCTCTTCCTCTTTCGCCGCTGCTCGAACAGGTTGTGTGCGGGTGCCGTTCTGTTCTGTCCTTCAGAGATCGAGGACGAGCTCGGGTGTCTGCGCGCGGCTCACGCAGATCATCATGCAGTCGTTCCGTTCGCGCTCGCGCGCGCTCAGGACGGTGTCGCGGTGCTCCGGGCGGCCGGCGAGCACTCTCGTCTCACAGGTTCCGCAGTAGCCCTCCTCGCAGGACGAGGGTGTGTCGGGTAGTTCCTGGCGAACCGCTTCGAGAATGCTGCACCCGCGCGGAACCGTGATGGTCCGGCCCGTCCGGTCGAGACGCACTTCGATCGGTCCGTCGGATTCGTGGGGCCCGGTGACCGCGTCGGCGCTGAAGCGTTCGGTGTGCAGATCGAGTCCGCGGGTGTCGCAGGCGGCCTGGACCGCGGTGATGAGTTCTGGCGGTCCGCACACATAGATCGCCGCCGTGGGTGAGGCTGCTGCGAGGAAGCCAGAGACGTCGGGGCGTCCTTCTTCGGTGGTGGCGACCGTCCGGACCCGCTGTGGATCGAGCTCGCGGAGCTCCGCCGCGTAAGCCATCGACGTGCGGGTGCGTCCGGTGTAGAGCATCTGCCACGGAACTCCCTTGCGGTCCAGGCTTCGCGCCATCGCCAGCAACGGAGTGACACCGATCCCACCGGCGATCAACCAGTGCTCCGAGGCTTCACACAGCGGGAAGTTGTTGCGGGCGAGGGTGATCTCCAGCCTGGTGCCGACGAGGTCCGCGGAGTGCAACTCCTGCGAGCCGCCGCGGCCGGCCTGCTCCCGCAGCACCGCGATGCGATAGCGGTCCCTGTCCCGTTCGTCGCCGCACAGCGAGTACTGCCTGATCGCGCCGGACGGCAGGACGAGGTCCACATGGGAGCCCGCGGTCCAGGCGGGCAGCGCCGCGCCGCCCGCGTCGATGAGCTCGAATTCGGCGACGTCGTCGGCCACCTTCGCGACTCGGTCGACGACGACGGTCAGGCGGACGCGGACGGCCTGATCGAGGTCAGAGTAGGTCGAAGTACTCACGCTGCTCCCAATCAGTCACGTTGAGTTCGAACCGGGCGAGTTCGGCCCGTTTGATCATGCTGTAGTACTCGACGAATCCGGCGCCGAGCAGGTCGGCGAAGTGCTTGTCGTCGCGCAGCGCGTCCAGTGCTTCGCCCAGCGATCTGGGCAAGCGCGGCGCTTCGGTGACGTACGGCTCGTCGGCGGACGGACCGGCGGCCAGTGACCGTTCGATGCCGTCCAGCCCGGCGAGCAGCTGTGTCCCCAGGTAGAGGTAGGGATTCGCGGCAGGCTCACCGAGGCGGTTCTCGATGTGAGTGCTGCCGTCCTCGCGGGAACCGACGACGCGGATCATCGCGGCCCGGTTGTCCCGCGCCCACAGGATCCGGTCCGGCGCCATGGACTGCGGCTGGAACCGCTTGTAGCCGGTGATGGTCGGCACGGCGAACGCGCTCGCCGCCGCGGCGTGCTTCAGCTGACCGGCCACATAGGACATTCCCACCGGAGACAGCGCCGCGGCCGGGTCGTCCGGGACGAAGGCGTTGCGCAGTATGCCGTCGACGCTGCGGTGCAACGATTGGTGCAGGTGCCATCCGCTCGAACAGGCCAGCGGGATCTGCGGGCGGCACATGAAGCTCACGTGGTAGCCGTGGCGCCGGGCGATCTGCTTCAGCACACTGCGCAGCAGGACCGCGGAATCGGCGGCTGCCAACCCGAACTGCGGGCCGAAGGTGACTTCGAACTGGCTCGGCCCGTACTCGACTTCGAGGGTGCGCAGCGGCAGGCCGACCTGCCGGAGCCCGCGGCGGAGCACCCCCAGCACCGGTTCCATCGCGTCGTCCCGGTCTTCGCTGAGCAGTTGGTATCCGTGCCCCAGCAGGCTCACACCCTTGGGGTTGCCCGGCTGCCCGGCGTCGCTCAGCTCCATGCGCGCGTCGTCCAGGCGGAAGAGGTGGAATTCCAACTCGATGCCGGTCATGACCTCGAAACCGTGGACCGTCGCCTTGTCCAGAGCCCGGCGCATCAGGCCGCGGGTGCTGAACGGGACGGGCTCGCCGGTACCGAAGTAGAGGTCGCACAGCACCCAGGCGGTGCCGTCCGCCCAGGGGAGGACCCGGTAGGTCGCCGGATCGGGGACCATGATCATGTCCCCGGCGCCGCTCATGGCGGAGACGCCGTGCCCTCCGCCTGCGGAGAAGGAGGGGAAGACGGTGCGGCCGGAGGTGTCCTTCGACAGCAGCGTGCTCACGACGTTCAGGCCGTCCCGCAGGGCCGCCGGCAGCGCTTCGGGGCTGATCGACTTGCCGCGCAGCACCCCGTGCTGGTCCACGAACGACAGACGGACCGTCTCGACGCTGTCGCGCTCGACCGCCGCCTGGCATGCGGCGGCGGCGTCCCGCTGCTCCGGGGACCACAGGCCGTGCCGTTCGATGAATCCCACGGCGCTCAGTCCTCGGATCCGGTGACGTCCGAAAGATCTTCGAATCCGCTTTCGCGCACCCCGGCCGGTCCGGTGGCCAACGCCGCTTCGAGATGCCCGGCCCAGGAACTCTTCCGGCGCAGGCTCGCGATCGCGGCAGCCCAGAAGTCCTCCCAGCCGCCGGTGGGCCCGATGCCGTCGAGGGGGATCGGGCCCCGGCTCTCGACCTCGGCGCCGTCGTCGAGCAGCATCTGCGGGCTGCCACCGCGTTCGACTTCGGCGATCGCCGCGAGCAGCATCCGGCGGTAGGTGACGATCGCCTTGTCCGACCGGCCGAGGTGCTCACGCGAGCGGTCGTAGATCACGCCCTGGCCTTCGACGGCCATCTGGTCGTGCACGTTGATGTCCTCGCCGAGCCCGGTGTAGGTCCGCGTGCGCTGCTCTTCGGCGTCGAACCGGTACTGGTTCGACCGGTTGCGTACGGGTTTGTAGTCGTGCGGGGTGATGCCCTCAAGGCGCTGCGCCCGCATGGTCTCCCGGTCGACCGGCTGGTCGAGGCTGGTGAACATCGCGTACCAGTAGGTCGACCGGTCGTCGATCGGGACGTGCCACTGGGTGATCGACATCGTCGAACTCAGCGGGATCGTGATGCCGTGGGGGAAGACCTGGTGGGTGATGCGCACGTGGGTCTGGGAGCCGTCGAGGCCGTTTTTGTCGAGTTTGCGCAGCGCCACGATGCGCTGGCCGTAGTCGGTCCGGGCAGTGAAGATCTCGGGCTGGCCGTACTCGCGCAGAATGCGGGTCATCGGCAGGTCGGTGCCGAGGGAGGTGCTGCGGAACTGCTTGCCGTAGGCGTCGCCCGGCTCGTCGTCGTGTTCGAAGCGGTGCAGGTACGACGCGTGCACCGGGTCGATCCCGACCTCCAGTGCTTGCAGCCAGTTGCAGTCGAGGTACCCCTTGAACGCGAAGGTGAACTCCTCCGGCGCAGTCATGCAGTCGAGCGCGGGCAGGGGCGGCGGCTGGCCCGGGCCCAGGTAACCCCAGACGATGCCGTTGCGCTCCACCACGGGGTACGAGTCCAGCTTGACCCGTGAGGCGAGCCGCCCGCCGTCGGTCTCGGCGGGGGTCTGCAGACATCCGCCGTCGGGGCCGAACAGCCAGCCGTGGAAGTAGCAGCGCAAGCCGCCGTCCTCGAGCCGGCCCAGCGAGAGGTCGGCGCCGCGATGAGCGCAGCGGCGCTGGACCAGGCCCAGGGTCCCGTCCTCGGAGCGGAACAGGACGAGGTCCTCGCCGAGCACGCGCGGGGACACGACCGGGCGCGGTCCGGCGAGCTCCTCGCTCAAAGCCACGGGCTGCCAGTAGAGCCGCATCCACGCGCCGCCCGGGGTCCCCCGACCGACTTCGGTCATCCGTTGGTTGTCCTCAAGCCGCACGGCAACTCCATTCGATTACCGAAAACTTATTCGCTATGCTGGGATGCTACGTCGATATGATGGAATGTGGCAATGCCGAAGCTGACCGAACAGGACGAGCACGCTCGACAGGGGCGAATGCTTCCCGACGGCACCAACCCCGCCGACTTCTCGGAGGCACTGGCACGCGGCCTGACCGTGATGCGGGCATTCGGCGTCGAACGGCCGCGGATGACGCTCGCCGAGGTCTCGCGGGAGGTCGGTCTGCCGCCCGCGACCGTCCGCCGGGCCTTGATCACGCTCACTCATCTGGGCTACGTCCGCCTGCAGGACCGCAACTACGAGCTGACGCCCCGAGTGCTGACCCTCGCCGAGTCGTATCTGGCGTCGAACGCGATCAGCCACCTCCTGCAGTCGACCTGCGAGAAGATCTGCACCGAGCTGGACGCCTCCTGCACTGCCGCCGTCCTCGACGGCGAGGACGCGGTGATGATCGCGCGCGCGGTTCCCCGCCAGTTGCTGGCGGTCGGCATCGGCATCGGCTACCGAGTGCCGGCCCTGACCTCGTCCCTGGGGCGAGTCCTGCTCGCAGCCCTGCCGGAGCCTGAACTCGACGAATACCTCCTCGCCAAGAAGCCGCAGACCACGACAGCGCGCACCGTCACCAGCAAACGCAAGCTGCGAACGCTCATCACCCAGGCCGGCACCGACGGCTACGCCTACGTCGACGAAGAGGTCGAAGCCTCGTTCCACTCCGCCGCGGTCCCGGTGCGACGCTGGGACGGCCAGGTCATCGCCGCGCTCAACGTGGGAGCGACCACCGCCGCGTTGTCACGGGAGACCATCCTCGGCCCGGTGTTGAGCCGCCTGCGGGCCGCGGCCGAGGAGCTTCGACCGCAGCTCATCTGAGGAGGCCGGCCGACGATGAGCCGAGGCAGCCCCCTGGCCGGATACCAGGTGCCCCAGTCGGTGCTACTCGTGGACACCCTGTCGATGACCGGGACGGTGAGCGGGGGTTCACTCGATCGCGTGGAGGGTTCGTCGTGCGGCTGAGCCGCAGCGGGAGCCGCAGGTTCGTCGGGCCCCGACGAACCCCGGACTCGGCGGAGTACGGTTGCGGCTGCACCATCCGCCTGCTCAAAAGCCGAGATCCGCAAGCTCTACAGCCGCTGGGAAGTACAGCACGGGCTTGATCGCGTGTCCGGAGTGCATGGCGTCGGCCGCGGTGTTGATGTCGGCGAAGTCGTAGCCGGTGATCATCTTTTCCAGCGGCAACCGCCCGGCCTGGTACTGACGGACCAGGAACGGGATCAGCGTCTCGGGTTCCGAGTCGCCTTCGGTCACGCCGATGACCCGCTTTCCGGGAATCAGGCCGCCGACGTCGAGTGCGACCTCGGCCCCGAACGGCGGCGCCCCGACGACCGCGCAACCGCCGCGGGCTGCCAGTGCGGTGACGGCGGTGCGCAGGACGCCAGTGTTGCCGGTGGACTCCACCGCATTGTCCACTCCGCGCCCGCCGGTCAGCTCGCCGATGACAGCCGCGACATCGTGGTCGGTGGCGTTGATGGTGTGGGTGGCGCCGAGTTCCGCGGCGAGCTGCAACCGGTGCTCGAGGAGGTCGATCGCGATGATCTGCCTCGCGTTGGACCAAGTGGCGGCTATGACGGCGGCGAGGCCGACCGCGCCCGCCCCGAACACCGCGATGGAGTCGCCGTAGGCGGGGGCGAGGACGTTGAGGACCGCGCCGACGCCGGTCTGGATGCCGCATCCCAACGGCGCCACCACTTCGAGCGGGACGTCCGTGTCGACCTTGACCAGGCTGCGTTCGTCGACCAGCGCGCGGGTGGCGAAGGAGGATTGGCCGAAGAAGTGCCCGCCGATGCCGACGCCGGCACGGCGCAGGGTGTGGCTGCCGTCGTCGCGCAGCCCGCCGATGAGGTTGGCCGGCACCCAGGTGTCGCAGTACGCGGGATGCCCACTGCGGCAGGAACCGCAGCGCCCGCAAGAGGTGAAGGTGAGAACCACCTGGTCGCCGGGTGTGACCCGGGTCACCGAGGAGCCGACCGATTCGACGATCCCGGCGCCTTCGTGGCCCAGCACTCCGGGCAGTGGGAACGGCAGGGCGCCGGCGCGGACGCTGAGGTCGGTGTGACAGAGCCCGGCAGCGACCATCCGCACCACGACTTCGTGGGGACGGGCGGCGTCGAGGTCGATGTCCTGGATCGTGAACGGGCCACCGGGTTCGTCTATGACGGCTGCGTGGGTGATGGTCATGGAGGTCCTCCTGTCAGAACGGGTACGTGGGGGCGGCCGCACGCAGAGTCAGCCACTGGGTCTCGGTGAACGACTCGACGTTCGCTCGCTGCCCGCCGACCCGTGACGATCCCGACGAGCCGACGCCGCCGAAGGGGGCGTTGGGGTCGTCGTTGAAGGTCTGGTCGTTGATGTGCACCATCCCGGCGGGAATCCGGTCGGCGATGGACATCGCGAGTGCGAGGTCATTGCCCAGCACACCGAGGCTGAGCCCGAAATCGCTGTCGCAGGCCAGCGCCACGGCTTCGTCGACGTCGGTGAAGCTGCGTACGCACGCAACAGGCCCGAAGACCTCCTCGGCGTAGGCGGGAGTCTCGGACGTGCAGTTGGCGAGCACTGTCGGCCGGTAGAACAGGCCATCGTGGGTTCCGCCGGCGACGAGCCGTGCACCGGCGGCCACGCTGGAGTCGACGAGGGTCTTGGCGTGGTCGAGCTGCTTGCGGTCGATGATCGGGCCGAGCGCGACGTCCTCGCGGAACCCGTCGCCGACGCTGAGCGCGTCGGCCTTCGCGCCCAGGAGCGACACGTAGTCCTCGTAGATCGACTCGTGCACCAGGTGCCGTCCAACGGCCATGCACACCTGCCCGCCGTGGGAAAAGCTGCCGAATGCGCCGCACGACGCGGCAGCCTCGACGTCGACATCCCCGAGCACGATCAGCGCGTTGTTTCCGCCGAGTTCCAGGTGGGTGCGGGTCAGGGATTTCGCCGCCTGGGCACCGATGGCGCGCCCGGCGGGAGTGGAGCCGGTGAAGGACACGACCCGTACTGCGGGGGCGTCGATCATCGCGCTGCCGACCTCGACACCGCCGGGCAGCATCTGCAGCACGCCTTCCGGGAGTCCGGCCTCTTCGAAGATCCGGGCGATGACCACGCCGCCGCAGACCGCGGTGCGGGGGTCGGGCTTGAGCAGCACGGCGTTGCCCAGCGCGAGGGCGGGCGCGACCGAGCGCATCGACAGGATCAGTGGGAAGTTGAACGGCGAGATCACCGATACCACCCCGACCGGCACCCGGCGCTCCATGCTGATGCGCGGCATGGGCGAGTGCAGCAGTTCTCCGTAGGGTGCGGAGGCCAGTGCGGCGGCCTCGGTGCACTCGGTAGCGGAGGCCTGGACCTCGATGCCGCTTTTGAGACGGGTCGAGCCGGACTCGCGTACGACCCAGCCGATGATCTCCTCGGCGTGCTCACGCAAGAGCGCGGCGGCCTTGCTCAGTACCGCCGCGCGCTCGATGGCCGGTGTCGCGGCCCAGTCCCGCTGCGCCCGCGCTGCCCGGAGCGCGGCCTCGGCAACGTCGCCCGCGCCGGCCTGGCCGACCTCCGCGAGGGTGTCGCCAGTGGCCGGCTCAACGGCCGTGTAGGTCTGGCCCGAGCCCTTCTCCCATGCGCCGACGAAGATCCGGCCTGTCCAGTCCGTGGTGTTGAGAAGCGCCATTACTCGCTCCTTCCGTGTCAAAGGAAATAGTGAATCGTCGCCGCGAACAACATCGCGCAGATGTTATGCGCCTCATGAATGCGATATATTTCGGTCCACGTAGGGCAACGACCGTGAGGGAATCGGGGAGTTCCGAAAGATTCTTCGACGCGATACGAGCCGAACTAGGCCCCGACGGCCTCGACCAGCCCGACCACGAGGTCGGTCCGGTCCTCACCCGTGGAAACCGCGGGTGTAGGCGGCCGCGAGCCGTATTGCTCCACCGGACACGAACGCGAATAGGTACTGCCCGAATTGATCCTCATGCCATTTTTCCTTTCGTTGCCACGAATCCGTCAAGGGCCGCGAGGAAACCGTCGAGGTCGTCGGAGTGGATGACGTGTCCCGCGTCGGTGACGGTGCGGACGGTGAAGCCGAGACCTTGGAGCTTCACGCCGGTTTCGGGGCGCAAAGCTCGTCGGTTCGGTTCACCGTGGCCTCGGTGAGTGCGGGTCCCTCGCTCACAGGAACGTCGTGGGGACGGTGACGGGGCCGAGGACCGCCATCTCGGTCAGGGGGATCGCATGCCAGGCCAGTGCCGCGGCAAGGACTTCCGGCGCCCCCGCGCGCACGATGGTGTCCTCGGTGAGTGCGCTGGGCAATCCGGAGCCGAGCAGGAATTCACGCAAGTCGTGCGCGTCATCACGCAGCAACGCCGCGGCGGCCGTCTCGGGCGGACACAGTCTGTCCAGCGCGGCCCACGCGGCAGAAAGGGCGGTTGCTGATGAACGGCCCTGAGATTCCCCCGTGATGCGGAGTGGCTGACAGAGGGTCAGATGGGACTCATGAGAGGAACATCTACCATGGCTGCTCCCCAGGAAGTACTCGCTGGAGTTGCGTGAGCATGCGGTGCGGATGTACCGCGCCGCCGACCCGAAGCCGCAGATCAAGAAAGTGGCCGTCGACCTCGGCGTGCATCCGGAGGCCCTGCGCGGCTGGATCCGAAGGCCGAGGCCGCCGGCTCGGTGGGGAGAGCGCCCCGGTCCGTGGTGGTGGACCGGGGTACTCGTCGTGTGTGTCAGCTGGTTGCCTCGGCGGCGTCCTGGATGAGGTCGGCGACGATTCTGGGGTGGCTGAGCATCACG
>NZ_JAGXJL010000086.1:0-28490 GCF_019091475.1 Streptomyces sp. GbtcB6
GGCGCCGAACTCGCGGCCCTCAAGCACGAGTTGTCCCAGGTCCGCGGCGTCGACACCGAGGAACTCCCCGAAGAGGAGGACCTCCAGGTCGGCGCATCGCAGGCCAACTGACTTCCGACAGCAGCGGAGACAACGGAACATGACATCCCAGCAAGCCCTTGGCGTAGCCGTCGTCGGCACCGGGAAGATGGGCGCGGACCATGTGCGCCGAATCCACCAGGTCGTCAGCGGGGCTCGCGTGACCGCCGTCGTCGACATCGAGGCGGAGCGCGCCAGGACGCTCGCGGACGGGATCGAGGGCTGCACGGCGTACACCGAAACCGCGGCCGCCATGGCGGCGCAGGACGTGGACGCCGTGCTCCTCGCCTCCCCCGGGCCCGCCCACGAGGCGGCCCTGCTCGAAGCCCTCGGCCATGACCTGCCGGTGCTGTGCGAGAAGCCGCTCACCCCCGACGCGGCCTCCGCCCTGCGTGTCCTGGAGGCGGAACAGAGGCTCGGGCACCGGCGCGTCCAGGTGGGCTTCATGCGGCGGTACGACGCCGAGTACATGAAGCTCAGGCGACTCCTCGCCCGTGGGGATCTGGGCAGGACGCTGATGCTGCACCACCGGCACCGCAACCCGGCCATGCCGCCGGGGTTCACCGAGGAGATGCTCATCAACGACTCGGTGGTGCACGAGACGGACGTGACCCGATGGCTCCTCGACCAGGAGATCACCGCGGTCACCGTGCACAAGCCGGCCGCGACGTCGTACGCCCCGGCCGGTATGAACGACCCGCAGCTCGTCCTCTTCGAAACCGAGTCGGGTGCCCTCGTCGACGTCGAGATCTTCGGCCACTGCGGCTACGGCTACCAGGTGCAGGCCGAAGCGGTCTGCGAGCGGGGCGCCGTACGCATCGACCCTGAGCAGGGCCCGCGGCTGACCACCGCGGGCCGTTGGGGTGGCAGTGTCACCCCGGACTACCTGGAGCGTTTCGCGGACGCCTACGACCGCGAGGTCCAGGCCTGGGTGGACGCCACACGGCGCGGGGAGGCAACGGGCCCGAGCGCCTGGGACGGCTACGCGGCCGCGGCCGTGTGCGAGGCGGGTGTGCTGTCGCAGCGGGAGGGCCGGCGCGTCGAGGTCGAGCTGATCGAGCGGCCCGCCTTCTACCAGTAGGCGGCACGCGAAGGGCGGGGGCGGTACCGGACCGGTACCGCCCCCGCCCCTTTCCTCTCAGCCAGTGGCCGGAAGCACCGTACGCGGCCGGGCCGGGAACCCGGCCGCCCGGTAGCACTCGTCGATGAGACGCATGGTGGTGAGCGCGTCCTCCGCGTCGAGGGCCAACGGTGCGCCGTCCCGCAAGTGGGCCGCGAAGGCCTCCAGTTGGAAGGTGTACGACGACCTGCGGCCGAGTTCCTCGGTTCGCTCGCCGGCGGGCGTGCGCACCACCACCCGGTCGTCCAGGTGCGGCTGCACGAAGTTCATCGCCGTGGCCTCACCGCGCGTGCCCACCACACGGCAGCTCATCTGCCACGTGTCGTACGCCATATGGCAGTTGGCGGTGCCGGTGACCCCGCCCGGGAACTCCAGGTCGGCGTACAGCCACTCGTCGACCCCCGCGGCCCCTGGCCGCTCGCCACCGCGCGCGGCGACCAGCCGGGGTGCACCGCCGGCCCAGGGCGCGAGCATCCGCAGCGCGTGCAGGCTGTAGCACCCGAGGTCCATCAGCGCGCCGCCGGCCAGCGGCAGCGACCAGCGCACGTCGCTTTCGGGCGGCGCCGGCATGGCGACCACGGCCTCGACGTGCCGGAGGTCGCCCAGCTCCCCGCTCTCCAGCAGTTCGTGCAGGCGTCGGGTGACCGGGTGGAAGAGGTAGTGGAAGCCCTCCATGAACACGGTGCCGGCCTTGGCCGCGGCCTCGCGGACCTCGGCCGCCTCCCCGGCGTTGCTCGCCGACGGCTTCTCGGTGAGGACGTGTTTGCCGGCCTGGAGCGCGACCAGGTTCCACGGCGCGTGCAGGCCGTTGGCCAGCGGGTTGTAGACGACTTCGATCTCCGGGTCCGCCATGAGCTCGGCGTACGAGCTCGCCACGCGCTCCACGCCGTGCGCGGCGGCGAAGGTCTCGGCTCGGCCCCGGTCGCGGGCGGCCACCGCGACCAGGCGGTGGCCGCCCGCACGAGCGGGCCCGACGATCGAGAGTTCGGCTATCCGCGCGGCGCCGAGGACCCCGATCCGCAGTGGTGCGTCGGTCATGCCTTGCGCACCTCGTCGAACCGCACCGGCCGGTGCTCGTGAAGCGAGAGGGTGCAGGCCTCCGCGATCCGGCCCGCTCCCATGATTCCTATACGCATGCGGCTCTTCTTTCCATTCAGTTCGAGAGAGCGGCTCAGTCCTGGCCGCCGAAGACGATCTGGTCCCAGTCGATGACCGAGCCGGTCACCACCCCGCTGCGGTCGGACAGCAGGAAGACGACGAAGTCGGCGATCTCGTCGACCTGGCCGAGCTTGCCCATCGGCTGGGCCGCGGCGGCCTTCTCCCGCCAGTCGTCGCCCGCGTCGTGGAAGGCACGCTGGGTCGCGTCCTCGCCCTCGGTGTCCGTCCAGCCGATGTTGAGGCCGTTGATGCGGATCTTGTCCCAGCGGTGTGCGTGGGCCGCGTTGCGGGTGAGCCCGGCCAGTCCGGCCTTGGCCGCGGAGTACGGCGCCAGGAACGGGGGCCCGCCATGGGCGCAGTTGGAGATGATGTTGACGATGGTGCCGGGCGCCTCACGGGCCTTCATGTCGGCCACCGCCGCCTGCATCGAGAAGAACGGTGCCCGCAGATTGATCGCCATGTGCTGGTCGAACAGCTCGGGCGTGGTGTCCAGGAGCGAGCCGCGGGACGTCAGGCCGGCCGCGTTGACCAGGCAGTCGATCCGACCGTGCGCGTCCAGGGTGCGTACGACGGAGTCGCGCGCCTGCGCCGGGTCGGCGAGGTCCGCTTGTACGAAGCGGGCCCCCGTGTCGGCGGCGAGCTTCTCGCCCACCTCGGCCCGGCGGCCGGTGAAGACGACCTGCGCGCCCTCCCGGACGGCCGCCCGCACGATGCCGGCGCCGACGCCCTGGCTGCCACCGTTGACCAGGACGACCTTGTCCTGAAGAAGTGCCATGAGTCGGGTGTCCCTTTCAGCCGTGCCGGCGCTTGGCGCCGGCCTGCAGTTCGTGCCCCAGCCGGTCGGGGGTCCAGCCCTCGGCCACGGCCTGCCAGAGGGTGTCCGCCTGGGAGGGCGGGGCGAGACCGTCGACCGGCGGGTCGAGGTCCAGGTTGGTGGGGAAGGGGTAGCCCTCGGCGGTGGCGGCGACCACGCGGCGCAGCCAGTCCTCCGAGATCCCCTCGGCCTTGCGGCGCAGCAGCACCGGGAAGAGGGCGTTCGCCATCGCCTCGCGGTCCACCGTCTCCATCGCGCGGCCGAAGGCGGAGGAGATCTGGAGCAGGTTGGCCATGCGGCGGATGCCGGTGGAGCGGTTGTGCCCGGCGGCGTGGAAGAGCGCGGGGTTGAAGAAGGCCGCGTCGCCCTTGTCCAGGGGGAGCTGGACGTGGTGGGCGTCGAAGTACTCGACGAACTCCGGCAGTCGCCAGGCGAGGTAGCCGGGCTCGTACTTCTGCGAGTGCGGGAGGTAGAGCGTGGGGCCGGACTCGACGGGCATGTCGCAGTGGGCGACGGCGCCCTGCAGGGTCAGCACCGGGGAGAGGCGGTGGACGTGCGCCGGGTAGGCGGCGGCGCGCTCCTGGGAGAGGAAGCCGAGGTGGTAGTCGCGGTGCACGCTCTGCGCGGCCCCGCCCGGGTTGACGACGTTGACCTGCGACGTGACCTGGTAGGCGGGGCCCAGCCAGGCCTCGGCGATCAGCGCGATCATGTCGTTCGCGTAGTAGTCGGCGAACACCTCGGGCGCCCGTACGGCCATCTTGTCCAGGGCGTTCCAGACGCGGTCGTTGGCGCCGGGCCTGGCGAAGTGGTCACCGCGGGCGGTACCGCTCGCCCGCTCCTCCTCGATCAGCGCGGAGAAGGCGTCGGTGGCCCGGTCGACGACGTCCGGGTCGGCGAACGCGCCCTTCAGGACGACGATGCCGGGTCCGTCGAGCAGCGCCCGCACCAGCTCGTCCTGGACCTCGCGGCGGCCGTCGGCGGTGGCTGTGAGGGTGCGGAGCCGGTCGCTGTCGTAGAGGGGCACGTTCTGCTCGACACGCTCCGCCGAAGGGTGGTCGGCGACGTCCGTCTCCTGCTCGACGAGCGAGCGGAACGCGTCGAGATCGCAGTCGGCCTCGGTCAGCCAAGTCCGCGCTCCCGCGGCGGTGGGAGACATCTGGGGTCCTTTCGCAGTCCGTGTATTTCTGCCAGTCTTGAGAACCAGAAGCCATCATTCAATGCTTGCCATTACATCAAAAGTCCATCAGAAGCTCTTGGGATCACTCATGAGGCACCCCTACCCGATCAGGGAAATCGCCCGTCAGGCAGGACTGAGCACGGCCACGGTCGACCGCGTACTCAATCAGCGGGGCAATGTGCGGGAAAGCACCGTGAGAGAGGTACAGGAAGCCATCAAGGACCTGGACCGCCAGCAGGCCCAGGTCCGCATCGGCGGCCGTACGTTCATGATCGACATCGTGATGCAGACACCGCAGCGGTTCTCCACCGCCGTACGCGAGGCGCTGGAGGCCGAACTGCCCTCGCTGCACCCGGCCGTCGTGCGCTCCCGCTTCCACTTCCGCGAGGCCTGCCCGCCGGCCGAGCTGATCGGCACCCTGGACAAGATCGCCAAGCGGGGTTCGCAGGGCGTGATCCTCAAGGCTCCGGACGTTCCGGAGGTCGGAGCTGCCGTCGGGCGGCTGGTCGCGGCCGGCATACCCGTCGTCACCCTGGTGACCGACCTCCCGCACAGCGCCCGCCTCGCCTACGTCGGCATCGACAACCGTGCGGCCGGCGCCACCGCCGCCTACCTGCTCGAACAGTGGCTCGGCGACCGGCCGGGCAACGTGCTCACCACCGTCAGCCGGGGCTCCTTCCGCGGCGAGGAGGAGCGCGAGATGGGCTTCCGCAGCGCGATGCGGATCGCCGCCCCCCGACGATCCCTGGTGGAGGTCACGGACAGCGACGGCCTGGACGCCACCCAG
Organism: Streptomyces sp. GbtcB6; assembly: GCF_019091475.1. NCBI lineage: Bacteria > Bacillati > Actinomycetota > Actinomycetes > Kitasatosporales > Streptomycetaceae > Streptomyces > Streptomyces sp. GbtcB6. Next base: position 5,135 of record NZ_JAGXJL010000086.1, read on the forward strand.
TACGAGCTGGTGCTCGATGCCCTCAAGCATGACGAGGACATCGTGGCCGTGTACTCCGTGGGCGGAGGCAATGACGCCACCCTTGAGGCCTTCGACGCGCTCGGGCGGGACTGCGCGGTCTTCGTCGCCCACGACCTCGACCACGACAACACCCGCCTGCTGCGCGAGCGCCGCCTGTCCGCGGTCCTCCACCACGACCTGCGCCAGGACATGCGCCGCGCCTGCCAGATCATCATGCGGGCCCACAAGGCACTCCCCGAGGACGGCCCCGCCCTGCCCTCGGCGACACAAGTGGTCACACCGTTCAACATGCCGCCCGGGATCCCGGCCCTGCCGGTCGTGGACTGAACTCGTCGCACGCGCGCACTGTGGCACTGCTGAAGCGAAGGTCCGCCGACGCGGACAACGCTCTCGACGTCGTCATCGCATACTGACGGCCAGGGTCGGCGCGCTGTGCCGGCCATGGCAGCGACTCCGGACCGCACCCACCGCACGACGGCTGCGTCAGGCCGGCGCTCCGGACGTGCTGCGCCTCAGGATGGCGCCCGCGTCGACCTTCATCTGGAGGCCGGTCACGTCCCGCGACCCGTCCGAGGCGAGGAACAGCACCGCAGGGCTGTTGTCGGACGGGTCCACGTACGGGATCGGCATGGGCTGCGTGGTGCGGAACGACTCCTCGGCGTCCTCCCGGCCCGGGTTGTCCAGGTCGGGACGGAAGATCCGGTACATGGGTCCGCTCTGGAGCATGTCCGTGTCGCAGTTGGTGGGGTGGACGGCGTTGACCCGGATCAGCCGCGGGGCCAGTTGCAGCGCCAGGTCGTGCACGAAGCGGGCCACCGCGCGTTTGGCATGGGAGTAACCGGCACCGCCGGGACCGCTTTCCGGGCTGTCGACGCTCCCCACCATCAGGCCCGCGGACGAGCCGATGCAGATCACGGACGCCCCGGATCCCAGGTACGGATGGGCGGCCTCGACCGTGTTGACGACACCGACGAGATTCACGGAGACCGCGTCCAGGAAGCCCTGCGGGGGCACGTCCAGGCCCACCGGGGCGATCCCCGCGTTCGCCACCACGATGTCGAGGCGGCCGAGTTCGGCGACCGCGTCACTGACGACGGAGACGAGCCGGGAACGGTCTCGGACGTCGGCCCGGCAGGCGACGATCCGGCGGCCGGCTCCTTCGACGAGGCGAGCGGTCTCGGCCAGGTCCTTTTCCGTGGAAAGGGGATAGTGCGCGGAGTCGATGTCCTCGCAGATGTCGATCGCGATGATGTCAGCGCCTTCCCCGGCCAACCGCAGTGCGTGGCTGCGGCCCTGCCCACGCGCGGCGCCGGTGATGAACGCGACCTTGCCCTCTACCCGCCCGGCCATATCGGTCCTCCCTCGTGTGCGCGACGGACCGGGGCCGTGGTGGTCGGCAGTCGGCCCCGTCCTGTACAAGCGACGACGATAGCGCCACATCAGTCAACTATATATACTCTTACATTGACAACTGAGCGGAGTCCCAGGGGCCTTGGCCCACGTCACGGACAGAGGCGGGATGCGGTATGCGGGTTGCGGACAACGCCGACCCAAGGATCAGCAAGGCTCTGGACCGGGCCCTCAACGCGGGCGAGACAGGCGTACAGATCGCGGCCCTCCTCGACGGCGAGCTCATCGTGGACGCCTGGGCCGGTGAGACCGGGACCGGGCAGCCCGTCGACGGCGACACCCTGTTCCCGGTCTTCTCGGTGACCAAGGCCGTCACCGCGGCCGTGATCCACGTCCACGCACAGCGCGGCCTCATCGATCTGGATCGTCCGGTGGCAGACGTCTGGCCGGAGTACGCGGCGCACGGCAAGGGAGGTATCACCTTCGACCATGTGCTCAGCCACCGGTCCGGTGCGCCCACCATCGGAGCCGACACCACGCTCGACGAGCTGTGCGACTGGGACACCATGGCCGCCAGGGTCGCGGAGCAGTCACTGGTCGCCGAGCCCGGCACCCGAAACGCCTACAGTCCGTTCGCCTTCGGCTGGGTGCTGGGAGAAGCCGTGCGGCGCGTCGACCCGCGGCGGCGCCCCTTCCCGGACATCGTCCGCCAGGAGGTCCTGCTCCCCCTCGGCATGGACGACTTCTTCCTCGGGCTGCCCGACGGCCAACGCCATCGCGTCGCGACCCTTGTGGGCGACAGCGCTCCCACCACGAGTCCCGACGGACTGCTGGAAGAGGCGTCACCGTCACACCTGCCGTTCGCTCCGTCCATGTTCAACCTGCCCCAGGTCCAGCGGGCGGGGTTGCCCTCCGCGGGTGGCATCGCCACGGCCCGGGCCACGGTGCGGCTCTTCGACGCCTACGCCGCGGCCCGGCGGCAGGACGGAGAGCAGTTCTTCACGGGCGACACCCTGCGCCGCTGCCGCAGGCCCCGGCCGGTGGGCATCGACCACACCTACGGCTTCGGCATGCCGGTCGGGCACGGCGGCCTCTGGCACATCGCCCCCGGCGTGAGCGACGACAGCCCTGGCGGGGCCCTGACCGAGGGAGTGCTGTCCCACACCGGCGCGGGCGGCACGATCGCCTGGACCGAGCCCGAACTGGGCCTCTCCGTGGCTGTCCTGCACAACCGCATGTTCTTCGGCCCACAGCCCGTCGCCCCCTTCGGCGCCGTCGCGGACGCTGTACACGCGATCGCCGCGGAACGGGGCTGACCCGGCTCCGGCGTCGGCTCCCCGGGTCTGCTGCTCACCGACCGCCGGGCGCCCTCCGGGCGTCACACAGCATGAGCGGTCGCCGGGAGAGCGACCGAGTACGTCTCTTCGACGTCGTCCCCCAACTCACCGAAGAGATCGACACCCGCAAGGGCTGGTCGCGTTCGCTCAGGCGTCCGCGGGCCCCTCCGCCAGCGTCGTGCGCGCCGTGGCGACGGTCGCCGGGGCCGTTGTGTGCCGCCTCGGCGCCAGCACGGTGACCGCGAGCAGGGCACCGCCGAGCGCCAGACCGACCATGAGCAGCAGCGCGCCGCGAATGCCCGGCTCGCCGTAGTGGACGCCTGCCGCGGAGACGGTCGACGAGCCCGCCATGATGGCGAACATGATGACGGGAACGACGCTGGCGAAACCGCTCTGGCACACCTGGACGCTGCCGGCGATGGAGGCCTGTTCCTCCGGGGGTGTCTCCGCGATGACCATGTTCGGCACGGAGCCGTAGGCGAGCCCTGTCCCCAGGCCGTCGCACACCGCGCCCGCCAGCACCTTCCACAGACTGTCATGGCAGAAGACGAGGAAGACCCCGGCGGCCGCGATCAGCGTGAGACCGGCGACCATGCACCAGCGCGCTGCGAGACGCCGGACGGCACGGCTGACCGTCACTCCCCCGATCACCTGGGCAAAGGCCTGGGGTGAGGCGATGGCGGCGAAGGCGAACGCGGTCATACCCAGGCCGTACGTGCCGCCGACGGAGGCGGGGGTGAGCGAGAGGATGGGGAGGATCGTGGCGGGCACCACCGTCGCGCCGTAGGCCGTCGCACCCGTGACGGCGGCCAGGAGGATCGGGCGCCGGGTGAACAGTGCGATGTTGAGGATGGGTTCCGCCGCTCTGCGGGCCCTCAGTACGAAGCCGGCGAGTGCCGCGAAGCCGACGGCGAACAGGCCGAGGACGGAGGCCGAGGTCCAGCCCCATCGCTGTCCCTGGCTGACCGCCACCAGCACAAGGGCGACGCCGGCCCCGAGCAGCACGGCTCCTCCGTAGTCGGCACGCGCCGGGTGCCGCAACGGCGTCTCCTGCGTGGTCAGCCGGGTCAGCGCGGCCAGCACGACCATCACGATCACGTTGAAGGTGTACATGCCCCGGAAGCCGAACGTGTCGAGCAGCCATCCGACCAGGAACGGCACTCCCACGCCGAAGGCCCCGATACCCGTCACCGAGATACTGGCGGCGAGGGGAAGCGTGCGTGGCGGATACACGTCGCGGATCAGCGAGTAGGTGAGGAACATGCCGGAGATGGCGAACCCCTCCAGGCACCGGCCGACCAGGAGGACTCCGAAGCTCGGCGCGACCGCGGAGACGGCCGCACCGGCTGTGGCCACGGTCAGGCCGCCGAGCAGCACCCGGCGTTTGCCGTACAGGTCGGCCAGTTTGCCCAGGAGTGGGCTGACGACCGCGCCGGTGAGCATGTAGCAGGTGAGGAGCCAACCGCCTTGGTCGGTACGGAAGTGCCGGGTGACCGAGGGGAGCGCCGTCGACGTCATCGTGTAGCTCAGCGCGACCAGTTCCACCACCATCACCATGGCGATCGTCGACACGACGAGCCGCGGTGTCCAGCCCTGTCTGTCCTGGCTCGGTGTGTTCGCCGTGCGGGATTGGCGTAGCGTCATCGTCGCTCCCCGTGAGATCGGCTCTTTGACGCGACGCTATGGTCGTGCTCTCCACCCCGACAATCGGTCCTCCCGGTGGCCGGGCGACAAGGGGCGGCTGTCATGCTTCGGGGCGGTTGGGACAGCCTGCTGCGGGTCCGGAAGCGGAAACGCCGAACGCGAGCGGCGCTCACGTGGTGGAGTCGGTCGCCGTAGCGGACCGGTCCCTTCACGGAACACCGCTCGCGTCAAGACTCGCCTCGCCCCGGTTTGCACCCAGGGGGCGGGCTACCAGGCGACGGGCAGCTCGTAGATGCCGTAGGCCTGCGAGTCCTCCTTGAACTTCAGTTCCGACAGGTCGGCCGCCATCCGCAGCGTCGGGATCCGGCGGAACAGCGTGCTGAACACCACGTGGAGTTCGATGCGGGCCAGCTGCTGGCCGATGCACTGGTGCGGACCCCAGCTGAACGCCATGTGATGGGCGGCCTTGCGTACGAGATCGAGCTTCTCGGGCTCCGGGAACGCCTCCGGGTCCCAGTTGGCCGCCACCAGGGACGCGATGACGCCCTCTCCCGCGCGGATGACCTCGCCGTCGATCTCGATGTCCTCGGCGACCGCACGCCGGGCGAGCAGGTGCGGAATGGTCAGATACCGCAGCAGTTCCTCGACGGCGTTGGCCACGAACTTCGGATCGTCGCTGTGGTCCCGCAGGGCGGCGAGCTGATCGGGGTTCTCCAGGAGCACGGCAGTGCCCAGGGTGATCATGTTCGCGCTGGTGTCGTGGCCGGCGACGAGCAGGATGTGCCCGAGCGGGGCGGCCTCCGTCATGGACAGGTCGCCCGCCTTCACACGCTCGGCGAGGTCGGAGAGGACGTCCTCGCCGGGGTCGTCCATCTTGGCCTCGATGAGCCCGGAGATGTACTCGCGCAGCACCCTGGCGGTCTCGGCGCCCTGCTCGGGCGTCTGGAACCGTGCGTTGGTGACCCCGGCGTGGTGCTGGAAGAAGTCGTGGTCCTCGTAGGGCACACCGAGCAGCGCGCAGATCATGAGGGAGGGCAGGGGCAGCGACAGCGCCTCGTTCAGCTCCGTCGGGTTCGGGCCCGCGAGCATCTTGTCGATGAGGTCGTCGGTGATCCGCTGGATCTCCGGGCGCAGCTTCTCCATCCGGTGCCGGGTGAAGGAACTCGTCAGCATCCGGCGCCAGCGCTGGTGCTCGGGGCCGTCGGTGTTGTTGATCGAGGGCTGCATCTGGTCCGCGTGCGCCTTCATGCCCGCAGTGGTGTGCGGATACCCGGGAGCGCCGATGTTGGCACTGAGCCGCGGGTCGGCCAGCAACTGCCGCGTCGCGGCGTGGGTCGTGGCCAGCCACGGGGTGGTGCCGTCCCAGGTCTCGACCCTCTGCACCGACTTGCCCGTGCCGTGCAGCGCGCGCAGACCCGGCGGCGGTGCGAACGGGCACTCCGCCGCCCGGGGCGAAGGGAACTTCGGGGTCTCCTCCGTCACGCCGGCACCGGTCACCTTCTCGGCCATGTCCGCACTCCTCTTCCTTGACCTCGTCGCCGGACGGCGCCGGACCGCGCGCTCGTCATGGCATCGACGGAGCTGCCCGCCTCGCACCCTGTGCCTGGTCGACGGCACTCCGATGTGCACGCAGGGAATCATACTTCGACCGGTCGGTACAATCAATGTGGTCGATGTGTGAGCTGCCCAGGACGCAGGCCCCCGGCGGCAACTTCGGCTCGCCTTCGTCCGCAGGAGCGACGCGACTCCTCGCAGTGCCGGATGCCGAACAACGCCGAGATCAGAAGACGCGTTGGAGACGGCGGCGCCAGCGCCGTGGGCGCCAAAGGTTCCCGCGGAGGAACTCCGTTGCACGTCATCACGACCGCCGCCAACGCCAACGACATCACCCAGACCCTGCGCCCGGTCGAACATCAAGGGCCTGGGCAAGCTCCGCTATGTCATCGAGCAGACCTTCGCCCTGCTCCGCCAGTTCAAACGCCTCGCCGTGCGCTGGGAACGGCGCCTCGAACTCCACGGCGTTTTCGTCTCGTTGGCCTGCAGTGTCATCTGCGCAACCCGGGCTCCTGGCCGGCAGTGAGCGGGAAGTAGCCAAGGAACGTCACGTTCTCGTCCAACGCGTCGAAGTGCGCGATGGGAACCCCGGCGGGTTCGAAGAACACATCGCCCGGACGCAGAATCACCTCGTTCTCGCCCTCGACCTGGAACAGCACCGAGCCCTCAACGATGCTCCCGAACACCGGCCCGTTGTGAACATGCCGCCCTGCCGGGTGCCCCGCCAGAACATGGACCCGCCTCACCTCAACCCGATCAGTCGCCAGTACCGCCGGCAGCCGCTCGTCCAAACGGGCTCGGGCGCGCGCAGGAACGGCAACAGGGCCTCCGGGAACCGCTCGGAACGGGGTTGCACCCCGAGCTGCCAAGAGGCCCTGCCTTCATCCGCGTACGGCGGGAAGATCACACGACCAGGAACTACTGCTGGACATGCAGGGTTCGAGGTGACTTCTCCAGTCCTGGGGCACTACTTGTCAAGGAACGGCAGCAGGTGGTCGAGCAGGACCTCCGGAGCCTCTTCTGGGATCCAGTGGCCGCCCGGAATCACAGCGCCGGTCACATCGTCGGCGTACCTTTGCGCCTGTTCGGGGACCAGTTCGCCGAGCGCGCCTTCGGCGCCGACGGCCAACACGGGCATGGTCAGCGTCGTGCCGCGGTTGCGGATCGTGTCCTGGACGTCACGAGGGAAGGACTTGAAGTACTCGTAGGACGCGCGCAGGTATCCAGGACGTCGCAGGGCCTGCGCGTACTCGGCGAGCGCCTGATCGTCCACTCCCCCCTTCACCTCTTCCATCCAGCCGATGAAGCCTTCGACCCAGATGTCCTCGCGTCCGGCGACGATCTTCTCTTGCAGATCGTTGTCGAGCGTGAAGAAGCCGAAGTTCCACAAGCCAGGTCCGTTCTCGGTCCACGCCGGCAGCTCGTACGCCATCTCGTCGACCTGAGGGGCCTCCAGCAGCACGAGCCGCCGTGTCGAGCTTCGATGAGCGGCCGCGTAGGCGTACGCGACCATGGTCCCGATGTCGTGTCCGACGACGTTGACCTGCTCTTCGAGCCCGAGCGCAACCAGCAACTGGTGTACATCGTCCGCGAGGGTGGCCTTGTCGTATCCGCTCTCGGGAGCGTCCGAGCCGCCGGAACCGCGGAGATCAGGCGCGATCACGGTGTACCGCTCCGCGAGCGCCGGCATGATTTTCCGCCATGAGTACCAGGTCTGCGGATATCCGTGGATCAGAACAACCGTGGGGCCGGCGCCGCCTACGGCGTAGTTGACCGTGATTCCGTTGACTTGAGTCGTCTTCTCGACGAACCCGTCAGGGACCTTCGACGCGGTGAGCAGTGGCATTGTTTTCTCCTTGAGTGTCCGTTCGGTCCGAACGGTGGGTTTCCGGCCAGAATCCTCTGGTCCGAATCCCGGGTCGGCCCGGGGGGGGGCGGCACAGCGGGTCATCGACACCGGGTCAGGATGTCGGCGGCTCGGAGAGATAAGGGAAGTAGTCGAGGACCGGCTGCGGCCTGAGCCCCGAGGAGAAGTCCTGGTTCACGATCATCTTGATGACGTTGGACGCGATGTCCTCGATGATGCCCTTGCCATTACGAATGCCGTACCAGGGGTTCCAGAAGGCGACGGTGCCAGGCTCGAACGTGATGACGTTCGGGAGCAGCCTGTCTGCCGCCCACGCGCCGTAGGCCCGTGCGGTGGGGAAGCGGTGGGGAAGGCTGCGGTACGTCTTGCCGGCCTCGACGACCGCTGCGATGTTGTCCCGCACCTGACCCCAGATTCCCGAGGCGGGATCGGTTGCGGGGCGGGCGGGCCTGCCCACGAGGTCGAACGTGGGGGCGGTGGCGTTGAAGTTGGCGACCTGCGCCGAGCCGGTGTCGAACTTGAAGAAGGTGGTCATGTTGGGAGCTCCGGCCCGCTGAAGCTGGACCCAGGTGCTGTGCCCCTTGTCGAAGTAAGCGGTGGTCGCCCAGAAGTGCACCCGACCGCGGCCCGTGACCTTTACCGGCACCTCAAGAACGAAGGACCTCACGCTGGTGTTGAGGAAGGTGTCGGTGGCGGGACGCAGCGATTCGTAGTCGGGGAAAGTACCGGCCGCCAGTGCGTTCGTCGTCGCGATGGGAAAGGGGACGAAATTGTAGAACGGGTCGCGGCGCTTCCCGGCGAAGAGCTTGATGCCGTGGAGGCATTCGACGACTTCGCCGACGGGGGCGTTGGGAGGCGTGATGACGGTGCCCGAGGCGGTACGGTCAGCGGCTGCGGCGCCGGTGAGTTGCTCCACCCGCACGTACTGCGTGCCGTCGGGCCCGATCGGGAACGTGGCGCGATACGTGATGTCCTCGACGTAATCGTCATTGGTGTCGATTTTCAGCTCGTAGTAGCCCGCGGGGTTCCAGGGATTTCCGTTCAGCGGCGAGGTATTGACTCCGAATACCGTGCGCGGACCGTGCAGGTCACCGGCCCCGGCAAAGCAGTAGGCGTCGGTGATGTCCAGCGTTTCATCTGATGGGAGGTCAAGGTGGTGGGACATTGCGCTCCTACTTGGCCGGGGTTTTGCGGGGGTACGGGTTATGGGAGAACGGCTGGAGCGCGAGCGTGTAGAACCGGTCGTACGGAGACTCGTCCGTGCCGCCGAACTCCCCGTAGAACCACACGAACGGGAACCGGTGAGCATCCCAGGTCACGCGGTGGTCTCGCCCGTTCGCATGGCTGAGCTCATACCAGCCTTGGGTGAACCCGCTCAGGACGGCGATACGGGTGGGAGCGCCGCGTTCGGGAATGACCGACGCGTCGACCGTGGTGCCGTCGGTCGCCGTTACGTGCGGCCATGCGGTCTGGACCGGCGCGATGTGCGGACCGTGATAGTAATCCTGGACGGACACAGACTTGACGCCCGCGGGCAGTACCAGACGGGTTCCCCGAGTGAGCTGCGGGGCGTGATACCGCCGCTCCTCACCGCGCTCCAGGTCACCGTCGGCCGACGGGACGCCGTCAGGCTGCGCCGAGGTGGCCGAGGCCGGGGTGGCTGCCCCGACGAGGCCGTACAGGACAGGGATGGCGGCCAGGCCGCCAAGGACGCCACGCCGGCCCAGCGGTTCCCCGGCCTCACTGTCCGCGCGCTTGGCTTGCGCCTGCTTTCGGTTGCCTCTGATGATGTTCACTCACGTTCCTCTCCTGCTTCGGTCGGCGGCCACCGCCGTTATGCGCCACCTGGTCCGACCATCGGGATGTCATTTCGAGAGAACTTGCGGGTAGACGGCGGCTCGGATACGGCCGCACAATGGCCAATCCCTTCTCCCGGAATGCGAACCACGTGATCGCGCTCTGTTCCAACCGAGTTGCATGTGCTCACTCCCCCTACGACGACCACAGGTCTTCCGGCACACAACGAATCTACGGGGCCGGCCCGTGACCACATCAGGCGCAGAAACGACACGGATAATAGGGATTCCGCCATGCAGGTAGCAGTCGACCGAGTGTCGGTTTCAGGCGGCGGTCGAGCGGCGTGAACACTCCGTAGGTGGTGGCGCGTCTTTCCTTCCGCCATCCACGGAGGACGTACGTCTATCTTTCCCGCAGGCCGAAGGGACTTACATCAGTCAATTGACTGGGCGGATTTGTTCCCGGCGGCTAGATACAACGGGTCGAATTCGGGTCGAATCGAATACATGCTCGCGCCATAACCAGGAGTGATCGGCGGCAGCAGGGAGGGACAGATCTCCCAGATCTCCGGTCGGCCCGAGAGCAGTGCTCAGGCTCCCGGGGTCAGTCGAAGATCGGGCCGACGGTACGGCCGCGCTTGATCTCGTAGAAGCCGGACACCGAGGTCACAGCCAGGGTGCCGTCCCACAGGCGGCCGGCTTCCTCGCCCGTCGGGCTGGGTGTCACCACCGGCCCGAAGAAGGCAGTCTTGTCGTCGCCCTCGGGGCCCGGAACCGCGATGATCGGACTGCCCACTTGCTGGCCGACCAGTGCAATGCCCTCGCCGTGGGACTGGCGTAGGGCTTGGTCGTAGGCGTCCGACTCACCAGCCTCGGCGAGGCGTTCGGGCAGTCCGACCTCGCGCAGAGCCGCTTCGATCGTAGCCCTGGTCTTGTCCTGCTGCCGGGGGTGGTACCGGGTGCCGAGCGCGGTGTACAGCGGTTCCAGGACGCGGGGCCCGAACTCTTCCTCTGCCGCTGTCAGTACACGGGCAGGCGCCCACGCCTGATCCATCAGTTCCCGGTTCTGCGGCGGGAGCTCGTCCATGCGCCCTTCGTTGAGGACCGACAGGCTCATGACGTGCCACGTCACGCTGACCGGGCGGATCTTTTGGACCTCAAGGATCCAACGTGACGTCAGCCAGGTCCACGGGCAGACGGCGTCGAACCAGAAGTCGACGGATACAGGTGTGCGGGATTCGCTCATCATGGATGTCCAAATGACGGCCGCGGCCAGAGTCTGTCGCGGGTCGGCTTACCGACCAGCCGGGTAGCTGGTGGAGGATGTCAGGTGTGCCCAGGCAGCGATGTCGTGGCTCAGCCGGTCCTGGCCTTGCTCGATCAGGTGCACCGCGTCGGTGCCCAGGACCAGGTGCACCGGGGGCTCGTCCGCGTCCAGCACCGTGAGCAGAGCCTTGGCGGCACGGGCCGGATCACCGATCTGGTTGCCGTCCTTGGCCTGACGGGCGGCCCGGATCGGGTCGAATACGGCGTCGTAGTCGGGGATGCTGCGCGAGACCCGGGTCATCGAGCGGCCTGCCCAGTCGGTTCGGAACGCGCCCAGGGCCAGGGACGTGACGTGGATGCCGAAGCTCGCCACCTCCTGGGCGAGGGAGCCCGCAATCCCCTCGATGGCGAACTTGCTGGCTCCGTAGAAGGCCACACCGGGCAGCGCGGTCAGGCCCGCCATCGAGGAGACGGTGACAATGTGTCCGGTGCGGCGGCGCCGCATGGACGGCAGCACCGCCTTGATGACCGCAACGCAGCCGAACACATTGACGTCGAACTGCCGACGCAGATCCTCCATGGAGGATTCCTCGACGGTCCCCTCCAGGCCGTATCCGGCATTGCTGATCAGTACGTCGACAGGACCGACGCGCGTCTCCACCTCGCCGACCACACGCCTCACGGCGGCGTCGTCAGTGACCTCCAGCAGCATCCCGGTGGCACGACCGGGCCCGAGTGCCTCGAACTCGGCGATCTGGTCCGGCTTGCGGACCGTGCCGACGACCGAGTGTCCGGCGGCCAGGGCCGCCTCGGCGAAAGCACGCCCCATCCCGCTGCCGACTCCTGTGATCAGGAATGTCCTACTCATCACAAACTCCTATGCGGAGGGGCGCCGTCTGTCTGCCGGGTAGCCCCGCTTGCTCAGTGACCGGCGCTCTGTCCGCCGTCGACGTGGAGGGTCGCACCGGTGACGAATGAGGCGTTCTCCAGGTACAGCACGGCGTCGACGATGTCGTCGATCTCGCCCAGGCGGCCGAGCGGATGCATCGCTGCCAGCGTCTGGTTGTAGGCCTCGGGGCGCATCGGGTTCCTGATGACGCCGAGTGCGACTGCGTTGCTGCGGATGCCCTTGCAGGCGAACTCGCCGGCCAACGCCTTGGTTGCAGATTGAAGTCCTCCCCTGGCCAGCGAGGCCAGCACCGAGGAAACGTCCCAACTCGCGTGAGACGACGGGCTGGAGATGATCTGCACGACGTGCCCGCCACCGTACGTGAGCATCTGCTTCACCGTGAGCTGAGTGAGTCGGAGGAACCCGTTCAGGTTGACGCTGGTCACCGCCTCGAACTCCGCCGACGTGTACTCGGTGAAGGACTTGGCCGCAATCGCACCGCCGTTGTTGACCAGGGCGTCGATGCGCCCGAACCGGTCGAGACCTGCCCTGATCACACGCCGTGCGGTAGCCGGGTCGGCAATGTCTCCCCGGACCGTCACCACGTCCAGGTCCTGGGACTCCTTGATACTGCGCGAGGTCGCGACGACGCCGTACCCCAGCCTGCGGTAACCGGCGACGAGACCTTCCCCGACCCCCCGTGACGCACCGGTGATGATGGCGACCTTTCGAGCCACAGTACCCATGAAGACCCTCTCGAAGCGCGTCGTAGACGACCGGTCGCCTAAATGACGCTAAACGACCGCCCTGCCACCGTCAAAAGGGGGTGCTCTGTGAGCTCGGCCCTGTCACCAGCTGTGACCTGCGATAGAAGCCTGCGCCTAGCAGAAAGGAGAAAGCCGGTCCCGACGGATGCACCGGCAACGGACACCGGCCGCCAGTCAACGCGCGTCGGTCACCGAACGGACCTTCGGCCGCGCATGCCCGGCCGTCCGGACTCGGCGGCCGTCAGCTCCTGCCCAGCCCCGGGTCGTTCGGATGCTCACTCAGCGGCGTCGTCTCCATGGACAGCCACGGCGCCAGAGGGAGCGAGTCCAGGAGGGTCTGCATCTCGGCGGCGTCCCGGGCGCGCCACAGGCCCAGCGCACGCCCCTCGCCAGGCGCGTTCCACAGCCGCACCAGGTACCCCTCCTCGGCCAGTTCCTTCGCGCGGACCGCCTCCGCGGTGGTGCCGTCCTCCCGTGCCTGGGACGGTGCATCCCCAGGAGCGGCCACGACGAAGGTCACCAGGAACTCAGGAGCGGCGATCGACGCGTCGACTGAGGCCGGTCCCGGGTCGTTCGGGTGCGGCGACAGAGGCTCGACCTCATCCTGGCGCCAGACGCGTAGCGGCATGGAGCTCAGGATGTCCTCCAGGCGCGCGGCGTCAGGCGCGGCGAACAGCCCGAGAGTCCGCCACTCGCCCGGCTGCAGAGGCGGGCGCCACAACCGCAGCAACTGCCCCTGGTCGGCGAGCTTGCGGGAGTTCGCGGCCTCGCGGGCGCGGACCGCGTCCACTTCTGCCGCTGAGGTTCCCTCCGGAACGCGGGTGGTCATGGTGACGAGGTATTCCATGGCAGGTGCTCCTTCGAGACAGTGCTGAGTTGCCGGGCTGGGTTCGCGCGGTACGGACGGCGCCGGAAGCGGTCGCCGGTCTCCCAGGTCGCGCGGCGACCGGCACCCGGAGGTCCATAGAGACGGTCGCCGCCACGACGGCCCTCCGCACGATGCCGTCCCGCCTGGATTCTTCGGGAACGCCACGTGCCGCTACATCCGTCATTTGACCGGACGCCCGAAGGCCGGTGTCAGCCTGCACCTGAACCCGGAGAGGCGCGCACCGAGTGCGTCGATCGGGCGCTCGCGATCGCCCGTTCCAAGAAGCAGGACGCTGCCGCGGTCCGGAAGACGCATGCTCCGCCACCGCTGCCGACCCCATCGAGGCCGCCAGGCAGGCCCTGGCCCAAGCAGCTGCGGCTTGTCGTCCGCAAGGAACGCCCGCATCCCGGCGCCCGGTTCGCCCGGTTGCGTTTCACCGACGCCGACAGTCATCGGCTGACCTGCTTCACCACCAGCACCGAGCACACCCCGATCGCCGAACCGGAGCTGCGTCACCGCCTGTGAGCCCGGGGCGAGGAACGCGTCTGTGCCGCCCGTGCCGCCGGCCTGCCGTCACGGTTGTCGTCTGAGTCCTCCTGCCCGGGCCCCTGCGACGGGTCCTGTGGGGGCAGTGCGGCCAGAGCCGCGGCGAGAGTGACGCGAGAGGTGATGCCGAGCTTGGGGTAGAGCCGGTGCAGATGGGCTGCCACGCTCCGGTGGGAGAGGGACAGCCGCGCCCCTATCTGCTTGTTGGTCATGCCCGACGCCGCGAGGGTCGCGATCCGGTGTTCTTGGGATGAGAGCGGGTTCGCCGGCAGGTTGCCATGCGCCCATGACGTGGCGTGGCCGATGGCCCGGAGTTCCTCCGCGGCACGGGCGGCCCAAGGCGTGGCTCCGAGATGACGGAAGGTGTCGAGGGCCGCGGCGAGATGAAGCCGGGCGTCTTTCGCGGCGCGCGCGTGCCGGAGGTGTTGACCGTAGGCGAGGCGAACGCGGGCGACCGCGAACGGCCACCGCTCGGTCCCGGGGATCGCGAGGGCTTCCTCGAAGAGTGCGGTGGCCTGGTCCTCGGGCGCGGCGATGGCGGCCGAGCCCGCGGTCAGCAGCGCCAGCCGTGGAGATACTGCGGCGATGCCGGCCTGTCGCATGGCGGCCGCATGGGCGAGCGCTTGGGCCCGGCGTCCGGTACGGACGGCGGCCTCCACCAAGTCCATGGGCACCCGGAGGGCTGAGGGGAGATAGGTGGGTAGCACCCCGGGCGGACTGATCGCCGATGCCTGGTGATAGGCGGTCTCATAGTCACCGCGTCCCATGGCGGCCAGGGCCGAGGCGTAATGGGCCCAGCATTCGACGCTGCGGAACCCGCGGGGGGCTGTCCATGCGGTGATCTGCCGGGTCAGGGCGTTCACGGTGTCGTCGTCGCCTCGTACAGCCGCGAGCATGGCCTGGGCCGCTTGGAACGACAGGGCTATCTGTCGGTATCCGTACGTATCGCTCAGCCTGAGGCCTTCGGCCGCGAGCAGCGCGCACTCATCCCACTGCCCCGTCGTGAAATCGTCCATACAGAGCTGGATCAGTGCGTAGATCGCTGAAGCGACGGCTCCGCCATCCCGCCCGTCGTCGATGACGCGCCAGAGAGCTGAGCGGCACTGTGCCGTTCGGTCCACCATCGCTGCGGCCCTGCCGATCTGCACAATCCGGCTCGGATCAGCTTCCATGTGCAGGTCGCGGATCGCCGTGTCCAGGCGGGCGCGGGATTGATCAGTGGCGCGGGTCGGGTCGGCGTAGCTGCTGACCAGCTCCAGTGGCCTCGGCAACTGTACGGTCGCCTGCGCCGAGAAAGCGTGGAACCTGTCCCACAGATCCGCTCTGCCGCCGATCAGGCACACCCTGATCAAAGCACGCAGCGCTTCCCGAAGCGCCTCTTCGTCACCCTGTTCGGGACGACCCGTGCGGGTGGCGATTGCGCCGAAGAGCAGCCGGTAGGCGGTGTTGACGTCGCCGTCACTGTTGAGCAGGACGTTGGACGCGGCGGTCGCGGCGCGCAGCGATCCCCTGAGATGGGGGTCGGCGCGCCTGGCTTCCGCGAGCAGTTGAGCTGCCGCGGGCAGTTCCCCGGCGACCTCGGAGCCTATGCAGGCGGCTTCGACCAGGCGTCTGCTCCGATCTGCAGGGCCGGGGCTGAGGTCAGCGGCCCGGACCAGCGCGTTGAGAGCACCGCTGGCGTCACCGCGACGACGCGTCCGGTATGCGGCCTTTTCAAGGAGTGTGGCGACGTGCTCGTCGGGTTCGGCTGTTGCCTCCACGAGGTGCCAGACCTGACGATCGGGCCGATCGGAAAGCGCCTGCGCCAGAGCCGCATGCGCGGCCACGCGCTCCCCGCTTGTCGAGCTCGACACGATCGTCGCGCGGACCAGTGGGTGGCGGAAGGCCAACCGCGCCAGGCCTCGATTTTCGACGCGTACCAGTTGGGCCCGCTCCGCGGGGGCCAGGTCACCGAGAGCATCCTTGCCCGGAGCAGCCGCTCGCAGGATGCGCAGGTCACCCGTGCCCTCCAGGGCGGCCAGGAGCAGCAGCCGTCGAGTGGACGGCGGCAATTCCTCGACCCGGGACGCGTACAGGTTCTGCAGGCGACGGCTGAGCGGCAACACCGTGGACTGTGTGCCCAGACTGGCGTGTCGCAGCTCGCTGACCGCAGCCGGAAGTTCCAGCAGGGCGAGCGGATTGCCCTGCGCCTGTTCCAGGACGAACTGCATCGTTCGCGGGCTCAGCTCAGGAAACCGGCCGCGGACCAGCCTGGCCGAAGCCGCGCGGTCCAGGGGGCGCAGCTCCAGCTCGGGGAGTCCCGTCCAGTCGAAGCCTGTTTCGGCACCGGGCCGCGATGCGGCAAGAAATGCCACCGCACTTCCGGTCAGCCGTCGAGCAATGAACGCGAGCGCTGCCGCGCTGGCGCGGTCGATCCACTGCAGGTCGTCGACCACCATCAGCAACGGACCGGCACTGGCTGCTCTGCGAAGCAGCGCGAGGGCGGCGTTGTACACGATGACGCGGTCCACCGCGGCTTCGTCGCTCATGCCCAGCGCCACCATGAGCGCGTGACGGTGCGCAGGTTCGAGCCCGTCGATCTCCCTGTGCAAGGGTGCGAGCACGGTGCTCAGGTTCGAGAAGCTCACGCTCTCCACGGATTCCACGCCATCGGAGCGCAGCACCAGTGCTCCAGCTCCCGCCGCAGCTTTCGCGGCGACGTCCAGCAGGACCGACTTGCCGACCCCTGGTTCTCCCGACAGCACCAGGAGGCCGCCGCTTGCGGTCGCCTCGTCGACGAAGGACTCGAGCAGCCTTACTTCCTCTTCACGCCCGACCAGGTCGTCAGCCACGCTTCGCAGCGCCGCGTGGTCACCGTCCATGAAACGCTTCCCTTCTCAGAGCCGGCATCGCGGCCGCGGCTCTCGGGGCGCATATCCATCGCCGCAGTCTTGCACCACGCAGCGACGAGAGGTACGCCTGGCGCGATTATGCCTGAAGGGGGCATTTCATCGGGGCCCGCCAGGCCCGCCGCGGCTGCCCCTCTCCTTCCCTTCGGCTCCGCAAACCCGCCCTGCCGTCCCTCGCGAGATCCAGGGGCCGAGGCACCTTGGCAGGAGTTTCCGGTTACGGGCGGGGCCGATTCGGGATCCCGGCTGACGTGTGAAGGCTTGATCGAGAGGCTGTTTCCGCGCCTGGAAGCGGTACGCGTGGAGCAACTGGTGCTGGCAGACAGCGTGTTACGTGTTGTGTCGCGGACCCGGGACGAGCGGGTCTGCGCCTGCCCTGGGTGCGGGACACCGTCGCGACGGACGCACAGCCGGTACGAGCGCCGGCTCGCTGACATCCCGGTGGGCGGCCGCCGGAACGTGATCGAACTGTCCGTTCGGCGGCTGTTCTGCGACAACTCCGGCTGCACCAGGGTGACGTTCGCCGAACAGGTCGAGGGGCTCACCTTCTTCTACGGCCGCCGGACGCCGCTGCTGCGGGGCGTGCTGGAGGCGGTTGGGGCGGCGCTCGCGGGACGGGCCGGTGGCAGACTCGCGGCCGTGCTGTCGGTCCCGGTCGACCGGTCGGTTCTGCTGCGGCTGGTGATGGCGCTGCCCGACCCTCCGACGGTGACGCCGCGGGTCCTGGGCGTCGACGATTTCGCGACCCGGAAGGGGCACGTCTACGGAACGCTCCTGGTCGATGTCGAGACTCGCGCCCCGATCGACACGCTCCAAGGCCGTGAAGCCGGGCCGCTGGCCAGCTGGCTGGCCGACCATCCCGGCGTCGAGATCATCTGCCGGGACCGGTCCGGCTCCTACATCGACGCGGCCCGCACGGCCGCTCCCAGCGCGATCCAAGTCGCAGACAGGTGGCATATCTGGAACAACCTCGGCAAGGGCGTAGAGCGGTGCGTGACCTTCCACCGCCGCTGCCTGCCGCCCTGGGCCCCCGAGGTGGGGCCGCAGCAGGCCGGCATCAGCGACGAGGAAGAGACGTTCCCCGCTTCGCATCGGCGCACCGCAGAACTCGCCCGCATCCGCTGGCACCAGGGTCCATGACCTGCTCGATGCGGGGATGGGCATCCGCGCGATCGCGCACTGGCTGGGCTGGGGGGGCGGCACACGGTGCAGCGGTATGCCCGCGCCGCCCGCCGGCAAGAGCAGGTCACCCTCCGGCCACGCCGCTCCAGCATCCTAGACCCCCACACCGACTAGCTGCGGCAACGGTGGCAGGCCGGCAACGTGATGATCAAAGAGCTCCAACGCGAACTCCACGAGCAGGGAATCGATGTCAGCTACACCACCCTGCGCGACTGGATCGCCCGCACCCTCCCGCCCCGCCAGACACCTGACGCGTCACCGCCGCGACCACCGACCGTCCGTCAGGCGACCGGCTGGCTCACCCGCCATCCGGACACGCTGAGCGAGGAGAAGACCCGCCAGCTCACGCTCGTCCTCACCTCATGTCCCGAACTGGCCACCGCCCACGAACACATCCGCGCCCTCGGCCAGATGCTCCAGTCCCGCCAGGCCGCCGAACTGCCGGCCTGGATCGAGAAGGTCACCACCAGCGGGCTGCCTGGCCTTGCCGGCTTTGCCAAGGGACTGGTCACCGACCTTGACGCGGTCACCGCCGGTTTCACCACGAACTGGAGTTCCGGCGTGGTCGAAGGCCGCGTCAGCGATCTCAAGATGCTGAAACGGCAGATGTTCAACCGGGCCGGACTCCCGCTGCTGAGAAAACGCGTCCTGCTTGTTGCCGCCTCCCGACGCTCACACTCCGTGTCCTACACGCGAGCGGCGTGATCGCCTTCACGGAATGCGCGCCAGGACCCAAATCGTGTCGCCGTAACCAGCACGCCGGCTGTCTGACTCGCACAAACCACTCGGGGTCCGGTCGAAGCCCGATGAACCACCTTCACCGGAGCGACCTCGAAAGCCCCCGCCGCATTCCAGTCATTTGACGGGTGACCAGGACGGTGGAACCCCGCACGATTCTGCTGGACAACGAGTCGGGACGTCGGCGGACTTCCGCGCAGGGACCACCACCACGGAAGGACCTGATCATGCCGTTCTCTGCTCGGCCCGACCTCGTACGGTCGCCTGTCGCCATCGTGACGGAGGGCTCGCGCGGAATTGGTCGGCGCGCGGCGCTGCGACTGGCGGAGGACGGATTCGATGTGGTTGTCGCCTACACCGACGATCGGGTGGCCGCTGAGGGCACCAGGGCGGCCATAGAGGAAATCGCGGGCCGCGCATTGGCCGTGGAGACCGACGTAGCCGACGAGGCCGCGGTCGCGCGCCTGTTCCAGCAGGCGGAGGAGGTCTTCGGCACGGTCGACGTGGTCGTCCACTCCGCCGAGATCGTGATGTGCGGATCGGTCTCGGAACTGACGCCGGAGGAGTTCGCACAGATGCACCGTACGAACGTTCTGGGTGCGTTCGTCGTCGGCCGGCATGCCGCACGCCGAGTGCGCAGTGGCGGCGCCCTCATCAACCTTGCCAGCGATCTCAGTGAATCCGCGCGCTCCTCGTACGGGGCCTATGTCGCCTGCAAGGCCGCTGTGAACGCTCTCACCGTCTTCCTCACCGGAGAGCTTCGCGAGCGGAACGTGACCGTCAACGCGGTCGTTCTGGACCCCTTCGTAGCCGATCCCGCCCATCCCGAACGACCGGGAGAGCTGGCCGGCATCGCCGAAGCCATTGCGTTCCTCGCCGGTCCGGGCCACTGGGTGAACGGACAGATCCTGCACCCGGGCCACTGACCGGATCAGACCGGGTCAAGCACAACCGCCCGGCCGTGTCACCTGTGCACCTCGGTCTCGTGCCCGATGCCCGGTCTTCCGGCGATTCCTGGCACTGAGACATTGCCATCGCGCCCCCGCGGCCTGTGCTCCCCGCGCCCCGCCGCCTCCACCGCCTCCATGGCCGACGCCTGACCCGGTATGCCGTCACATGGCCGATGTAAGCGTCCTCGGAACCGCGCATCGTTTGCTCACAGCCACGGGCACAGCTGGGCAACGCGGAGCCGGTCGACCGGTCACGGAGCCTGGCTGGAGGTATGTCGCCGCCACTGCGACGCAAGCGGCGCACCGCCGGACGCCCCACGCGACCAACGGCCGGACAATGCGTAGAGGACTTCCTTGTACAGCAACTCGCCCCAGGACCTGTTCGGCCGTGCCCAGCAGGTCCGAGAGATCACAGGATTCTTCGGGGCGGGTACGGTCCAGGGCCGTGCCCTGCTGCTGTCCGGGGATCCGGGCGTGGGAAAGACGGTACTGCTGCACGAGGTCACCAAGGCCATGTCCGCGGCGGGCGCCTTGGTGATGTCGGCGACCGGTGTGCAGTTCGAGGCCGAGCTGACGTATGCGGGCCTCCATCAACTGCTTTTCCCGCTGTGTGATCAGTTCGAGCGCCTCGGTGACGCGCACCGGGAGGCGCTGCGAAGTGCCCTGGGGTTCGGCAGCGATCCGGTGCCCGACAGGCTTGTGGTGGCGAACGCCGTACATACCCTGCTGCGGCAGGCGGCACTCGATCGTCCTGTGTTCATCGTCGTGGACGACCTTCCCTGGCTCGATCGTGCAAGCGCGGCGGTGCTGGGCTTCGTCGCCCGCCGTCTGGCCGGGAGCCGTATCGGCTTCCTGGCGGCTTCCAGGTCCGGAGCCGACAGCTTCTTCGAGCGAGGACAACTCACGGAGTACGAGCTGCATCCGCTGGACGGCGACGCAGCAATGGCCCTGATCACCGCACGATTTCCCGGCCTCGCCGCACGTGTACGGGATCGCGTCCTGGCCCAGGCGCAGGGCAATCCCCTCGCGCTCCTGGAGCTTCCCACCGCGCTGACCGGCCCGCAACGGGCTGCTCTGGTGAATGTGCCCGCCGTCCTGCCTCTCTCCCAACGTCTCCAAGCCCTCTACGTTTCCCGGATTTCCGCCCTTCCGCCGGCATCGCAGCACCTTCTGCTCCTCCTCGCTCTCGACGGCACCGGGGATCTGGCCATCCTGCAGCTCGCGACGGAGGACTCGCCGAACCTGAGTGCTCTGGCACAGGCGGAATCGGACCGTCTGGTCATCGTCGACGACCGGAGTCGGTGCGTTGCCTTCCGTCACCCGTTGATCGCGTCTGCCGTCGTCGAGGCCAGTACGCTCGACGACCGGCGCCGGGCCCATCTCGCGCTCGCGGAGTTCCGTAAGGAGGAGCCCGAACGCAGGGCCTGGCATTTGGGGGAGGCGTCTCTCGCGCCCGACGAGGAGGTCGCGGAACTCCTTGAACAAGCAGCTCAGCTGATCGCGCGACGAGGGGACGCGATACACGCGATCACGACGTTGACCAGGTCTGCGGAGCTGAGCCCCCGATCCGCCGACCGGGGCCGCCGACTCGCCGAGGCCGCCTATATCGGCGCCGACGCGACCGGGGAGCTGGGCGCGGCTTCCGTACTTCTGGACAGCGCCCGGCGAGCCGAGCCGAACCTCGGAAACTCTCTGCTTGCTGCCGCCGCGGCAGCCTTCCTGCTGCTCAACAGCGGTGACGGCGACGTCGACACCGCTCACCGTCTGCTGGTGGGCGCCGTCGAGTCAGGCAGCCACGCATACGACGCTCAGGACGGCGCCCTGATCGAGGCCCTGCACACCCTGCTCCTGGTGTGCTGGTTCGGAGGGCGCAGCGCGCTGTGGGAGCCCTTCTACGCGGCGCTCGACCGTCTGCGGCCGGCTCCTCCCTTGCTGCTGTCCGCCTGCAGCAAGACGTTTCCCGATCCCGTCCGAACCGGATCGTCCGGCCTCAAGGAGCTCGACGAGATACTGGCCGGCATCCGGAACGAGGAAGACCTGGGCCGGATCATCCGCATGGGGACGGCCTCTGTCTATCCCGACCGGCTCTCGGAAGTGCGCGAGGCATCTTGGCGGGTGGTCCGCCAGGGACGCCGAGGCGGTCCCGCCCGTCGGCACATCGGTGCGCTCATGCACCTGTGCCTTCAGGATTTCCTGACCGGCGAGTGGAAGGAAGCCGAAAGGCTGGCAGGCGAGGGCCTGCGTGTGTGCGAGCAACACGAGTACCCGTTCTTCTCGTGGTATTTCCAGTATGTCCAGGCGCTGCTGGCCGCGGTCAGCGGGAGCCGTCAAGCCAGCCTGGCGCTGGCCGACCGGATCACCCAATGGGCCGTTCCCCGTGGAGCCTTCGGGGCGGTCGCGTTCGCCAACCACGCCCGGGTTCTCGCCGATCTCGGCGAGGCCGACTACGAAGGGGCCTACCGGCACGCCGCGGCGATGAGCCCCCCAGGCAGCTTCGCGTCCCATGTCCCCCATGCCATGTGGGTGTGCATGGATCTTGTGGAGGCGGCGCTCCGCACTCAGCGCCTCGCGCAGGCCGAGGCCCATGTACGCGCAATGCACGAGTCCGGTATCGCATCCTTCTCGCCACGGCTGGCGCTGCTGGTCGCGGCCTCGACCGCGCTGATCTCTCCTGATGACGAGGCGACTGAACGCTTCGAGCACGCCCTGGCCGTTCCCGGAGCGGAACAATGGCCTTTTGAACTGGCCCGGGTGCGGCTGGTCTACGGGGAACGCCTGAGACGCATGCGGTCGCTCAAGGACGCCCGAACGCAGTTGAACACCGCAGCAGAGGCGTTCGAACGCTTGGGAGCCCGGTCTTGGGCCGCCCGGGCCTCCAACGAGGCCCGCGCCACTCGCCGGGCCCGGACCACAGGGGTACGAGGCTCCGTGACCCTCACTGCGCAGGAGCTCGAGATCGCACAGTTGGCCGCCTCCGGCCTGACCAACAAGCAGATCGCGGAACGCCTCTACCTCTCCCCCCGAACCGTGAGCTCGCATCTGTACCAGCTCTTTCCCAAGCTCGGAATCACCTCCCGTGCGGCACTCAGGGACGCCCTTGCCGACCTTCGTCAGACTCAAGGTTGCGCCGGATTCAGCGAGGACGAGCGGGGCGACTGAGCGACCGCGGCGCCGGCGCAGAACGAGGCCGCTGTGCACATCGGTAAACAGTAATTTGAGGCCGCCGGTGTGAGCACCGGTCATTTGACGGTATGTGGTCTGCGCTCCCCGCAAGCCGAATCGATGAACTGCTGGCGGAACTTTCGAACGTCCGTCTTTGCCGGCCCCAAGCTCATGTCCCAGTCAAATGACCGATGTTCCCGCGCCGCCGGCCTCCAAAAATACTCGCAGGCCGGTCTCCCAAGTCCTTCGTGGAGACCATTCAAGGACAGACAAGAGGAATGGCGAGATGACGAGAATCGGAATCATCCTGGGCAGCACCCGACCCGGGCGCAATGGAGAGAAGGTCGCCCAGTGGGTCAAGAAGAATGCCGCACACCGTGCCGATGCCGTCTTCGAACTGGTCGACCTGGCGGACTACCCCCTTCCGCACCTGGATGAGCCGACACCGCCCATCATGGGCCAGTACCAGAACGATCACACCAAGGAGTGGGCCGCCAAGATCGGGAGTTTCGACGGGTTCGTCTTCGTCAC
>NZ_JAGXJL010000087.1:0-28305 GCF_019091475.1 Streptomyces sp. GbtcB6
GTGCGGCCGTGCGAGAGCTGGCCGCCGTGCGGGTTGAGGGGCAGTACCCCGTCGCGGGCGATGTGCTTGCCTCCGTCCAGGAAGTCCCGGGCCTCGCCGATGCCGCAGAAGCCGAGCGCCTCGATCCAGGACAGGCAGTTGAAGGTGAATCCGTCGTAGAGGAGGGCCACGTCCACGTCGGCGGGGCCGAGGTCGGTACGGGTCCAGAGGTGGGCGGCCTGGCCGAGTACCTGGGGTTCGTGGGTGAGGGTGGACTGGTCCCACTCGGGGCGTTCGAGGATCTGGGTGCCGACGGCCTCGAAGCGGACCGGGGGCTTGGGCAGGTCGGGGGCCGTCTCGGCGGCGGAGACGACGACGGCGGTCGCGGCGTCGCAGGGGACGTCGCAGTCGTACAGGCCGAAGGGGGTGGTGACGGTGCGTGCGGAGAGGTAGTCGTCCATGGTGAGCGGGTCGCGGTAGATCGCGTCCGGGTGGCGGGCGGCGTTCGCGCGCTGGTTGAGGGCGATCCAGCCGAGGGTCTCGCGGGTGGTGCCGTAGCGGTGCATGTGCCGCTGGGCGTTCATCGCGAGCATCGTCGCCGGAGAGACCGCGCCGAAGGGCTTGAACCACCCTTCCGGGCCGGCCGGTTGGGCCGCGCGGATCCTGCCCTGCTTCAGCAGTTCGGCGTACGTCGACTCCCAGACCGTACGGAAGCACAGCACGTGCCGGGCCAGGCCGCCCGCGACCGCCAGCATCGCGGCGATCAGCGAGCCGCCGGGGCCGAAGGTCTCCCCCGCGCCGTTGTGCCAGACCGGGCGGATGCCGAGCGCCGACTCCAGTGCCGTGATCCCGCCCTCGGCGAAGCCGCCGTAGGCACCGCCCCCCGGGTAGGTGGACAGGCCGTCGATGTCGTCGAAGGTGAGTCCGGCGTCGGCGACGGCCTTCTCGCAGGCCTCCACGGTGAGTTCGAGGGGCGGGACCATGAGGCGGCGGCCGATCCGGGAGGCTCCGGCACCGCTGATGACCGCGCGCTCCTCGAATCTGCGGGAGGCCGGTGCCGTACGGACGTGTTCCCGGATGTGTTCGGGTGCGGGTTCGTCGGTGGGCAGCGGTGCGGGTGGGGGTTGGTCGGCGCACGGCCGGAACAGCGGCAGCCAGACGTCGTCGACCTGCTCGAACACGACCTCCATGCACATGCCGAGCCGTAGTTCCTCCGGTGTGCAGCCGACGACGTTGGTGGTCAGCCGGACCCGCGGGTCCTCCTCGATCGCCACCTGGGCGACGACGAACGGGGTGGGCAGGCCCGGGAACGGGAAGCGGTGGTTGACCGAGAAGCCGATGAGCGTGGCGCGGCCCGACACCTCGCGGAGGTCGCCGGTGCGGCCCCGGCAGTACCGGCAGACCGGCTGCGGCGGGTGGATCAGGGACGAGCAGGAGCCGCACGAGCGGAAGCGGAGCCGTCCGTCGCGGCCGGACGTCCAGAAGAACTCGGTCTCCGGGACGGTCACGGGCCGGGGGCGGACGGCTCCAAGCTGCTCGTCGGGCGTGCTCAACGGAGCTTCGCCTCCGCCTTGCGTACCGTCACCGGTTCCGCCAACCCCTGCTCGTCGCAGGCGCGTTGGAGGGTCTCCAGGGTCTCCGCGAGGCCTGGGCCGAGCCGGTGGCCGGGGGTGAAGGTCGCCGGGAGGTGACGCATGCCCTGGATGACGCCGATGGTCTCGTAGTGGACCGTGCCCTCGGGATCGCAGACGAAGTCCGGGACACGGTCGAGGACATGGAGCAGCATCCGCTTGAAGACCGCACGGGCCACGTTGGAGCCGATGCAGCGGTGGATACCGAGACCGAAGGCGGTGTGCCGGTTGCCGCCCCGGGCGAGGTCGACGCGTTCGGGGTCGGCGAAGACCGCCGGGTCCCGGTTGGCCATCGCCCAGGACAGCCACAGCCGGTCGCCCTCCTTGAACTGCTTGCCCGAGATCTCGCAGTCCTCGGCGACCGTACGGCCGTCCCCGGGCGCCGGCGTGAAGTAGCGCAGGAACTCCTCGGTGGCCGTGTCCAGGAGGGTGTCGCGCTCCCGGCTGAGGCGCTGCCGTTCCTCCGGATGCTCGGACAGCCACTCCAGGGCGTGCGCCGTCAGCGCGGTCGTGGTGTCGAAGCCGCCGCCGATGAGCAGCGCGAGGGCACCGATCAGATCACTCTCCGCCGGAGCCTTGCCGTCGATCTCCATGCGGGCGAGGGCGTCGGCGAGGCCCGGGCGCGGGGTCGCCCGGACCTCCTGGAGGGTGGCGGTGATGTCCTTGATCATCGCCATGTGGGCCTGCACCACCCGGGCCATCTCCGGGGAGTTGGGCGGGGTGTAGACGCCGGCGTGGGCGGGTTCGTTGTACAGCTCCCACTTCTTCAGCGGGATGCCCATCATGGCGAGGGTGAAGACGGCGGGGACGATGTTGGCGAGGTCGTCGACGAAGTCGATACGCCCGCTCTCGATCCGTTCGTCGAGGCAGGCCCGGGTCACCTCGTCGATGAACGGGATCCAGCGCTTGATCGCCGCCGGGGAGAGATAGGGGTTGAGGGCGTTGCGGTAGGCGCGCTGCTCGGGCGGGTCCATCTCCAGGAAGCCGCCGCGCAGGCCCCTGCCGCGCGGTGGCGCCGGGATGCTGATGCCCTGGTAGCCGCGGCGCTCGCCGTGCACGTCATGGTCGTTGGAGAGCTGCTCGCCGGCCCGGGCGAAGGCGAGCAGCTCGCGGTTGCCGGCGGCCACCCAGTGGCCGCCGTAGGTGTCGGACCAGGCCAGCGGGCAGCCGCCGTGGAACTCCTGGGTCTTCTCCTCGAAGTGGTGCCGGTACTCGGGGGCGTGCCGGTCGAAGTGGACCCGGGGCTGCTTTCGGGCCTCGTCGCCGGTGTCGTCCGGTGCGGTCGTCATGGAGTGGCTTCCTCTCGGTCCGCCGGGTGCGGCTCAGAACACGCTGATGGCGCGTTCGGGGCAGGAGCGGACGGCCTCGACCACCGCGTCCTCCTGGTCGGCGGGGACGTCCTCGGTGACCGGTGAGGAATGCCCGTCGATCTCGCTCAGCTCGAAGACCTTCGGCGCCCGCATGGCGCACAAGGTGTGGCCCTGGCAGCGCTCCGGGTCGACGCGTACCTTCACGTGTCTCACCTCCGGTTCATTTCAGGTCGGCCATCGACTTGCCGACGCTCGCGAGGGTGGCCGGCTTGCCGTAGTCGGCCTTGTACTTGTAGGTGGGGGCGTCGCAGCGGTAGGTACCGGTGGTGGGCTTGAAGTCCGCGAGCTGCCAGCCCTTCGCGGTGGCCTCGACGATCGTGTAGCACTTCGAGGGGAGGTCCGACCTGCTCAGGTCGGCCGGTGCCTGGAGTCCGCCGCCGGTCCAGGCGGTCTGCTTGACCGCGTTGTCGTACACGCAGGTACGGGTCAGCTCGGCGCAGTCCCGGGCGGAGGCGGCGAACAGCAGCCAGGCGGAGAAGGCACGCAGTACCGGGTAGGTGACCTGCTTGCCCGGCGCGTACTTCTTGAAGAGGTCGAGAACCTGCTGGGTGGCCGGGTTGTCGGCGGCGCTCTCCAGCGGTGCGGTGGCGAAGAGTTCGGCGTAGTTGTGCTGCTTGGCCAGGGCGGGGCCGGCGAGTTGCAGGAAGGCGGGACCGTAGGCGTTGCTGTTGGCGTCGATCCAGTCGGGCGTGTAGCCGATGTCGGTGAGCGCCTGCTCCAGCTTGGCGAGGCTCGCGAAGTCCCCGAGAAAGACGAGGCCCTTGACGCCCTTGTTCTTGATGGACTGGGCGTACGGGGTCCAGTCGGAGACGCCGGCCGCCGGGTAGAGGTCGTTGTAGGAGACCTTCCCGCCGAGGCCGCCGACGGCCTCCTTGAACTGGGCGGACATCACCTTGGTGACGGGGGAGTCGCCGGAGATGATGCCGACCTGCTGCGCGGAGTCGGGGTACTTGTCCTTCAGCAGCCAGGTGTAGTAGCCGGCGTACTGGAAGTAGCCGGGGGCGGCGCCGCCGGAGAGGACCTGGAGGTCCGAGCCGATGGCGCCGATCTGGCTGGACTGGGCGGGGAAGGCGGGCAGCAGGCACTTCAGGCGGTCCTGCACCCCGAGGGCGTCCAGCGCGGAGCCGCCGCCGACCAGCGCGAAATCGGACTTGCAGGCCTCCAGGACCGCCTGGCGGACCTGGGTGAGCGCGCTGTCCCGGGTGACGGCGACGATCTTGCGGCCGTTGATGCCGCCTGCGGCGTTGCACCAGGAGGTGAACACCTTGGCGGCGTCGGGGAACTCGGAGTTCTTGGTGTAGCCGATGTCGGACATGACGCCGACCTGGACGCTCGTGTCGCTGACGCCCTGGACGGACGAGGACTTGGCGGTGCCGGGGCCGCAGACGTTCTTCAAGGTGCCGAAGTCGGCCGATGCGGTGGACGCGCCCGCGGCGGGCGTCGCCGTCCCGGCGTCGGACTGCGTGCCGTCGTCGGATCTGGTCGAACAGCCGGCCAGCAGCACCGCGGTCACGGTGACCGCGCCGATCAGCAGCCTGCGCATGGTGCCTCCTCGAAGGGCTCGGACGCCGTCGTCCGAGGGAGGTGCGAAAGTGCGGGGTCAGGTGACCGCGCCGCTCGCCTTCAGGGCGAGGATGCGGTCCCAGTCGTAGCCGAGCTCGGCGAGGATCTCCTCGGTCTGCGCGGCGAACTCCGGTGCGGGGCCGAGGCGCGTGTCCTCGACGTCGAACTGGACGGGGCTGGCGACGAGTTCGAGGTCACCGGCCCGCCCGAGGTAGCCGTTGGCGCGGGCCTGGGGGTCGGCGGCGGCCTGGAGGGTGTCCTGGACGGGGGCCCAGGGCCCGTCGAGGGCGGCGAACCGCTCGGACCACTCGGCGAGGGTGCCGCCCGCGATGATCTCCCGGAGGATCTTCACCGCCTCTTCGGTGTGCTCGGCGATGGCCTCGCCGGTCGCGAACCGGGGGTCCTCGGCGAGATCCGGCCGTCCCAGGCACTGGCAGACACTCGGCCAGAACCTGACCGGCTGGAGCATGACGAAGGAGATGTAGCGGTCGTCGGCCGTCCGGTAGAGCCCGGAGAGCGGGTTGCGGGGCGAACCGTGGGCGCTGGGCCGTACGCCTTCCCAGGCCCGCTCCAGGTGCAGGGAGAGCCCGATGGCGTGGCCCAGCGCCCACAGGCCGCTGCCGAGCAGGGAGACGTCCACCACCGCCGCTTCCCCGGTGCGCTCGCGGCGCAGCAGGGCGGCGGCGATGCCGCCGGCCAGGTTGGTGCCGGAGATGGTGTCGCCGTAGGCCGGTCCGGGCGGGCTGATCAGGCCCTCGGTGCCGGGCGGGGTGATGCTGGCGGCGGTGCCGGCGCGGGCCCAGAAGGCGGTCATGTCGTAGCCGCCCCTGTCCGCCTCGGGGCCGCGCGGCCCGAGGGCGCTGCCCCGGGCGTACACGACGCGGGGGTTGACGGCGCGGATGTCGTCGACGTCGATGCCGAGCCGGGCCCGGGAGGCGGGCATGAAGCTGGTCAGGAACACGTCGGCGTCCCTGGCCAGTTCGTGCAGCACCTCACGGCCCTCGGGCCGGGAGATGTCGAGGCCGATGGACCGCTTGCCGCGGTTGGCATGGGCGACGTTGGGGTTGGGATCGCCGTCGACCCTGAAGGTGCCGGTCTGGCGCAGTCCGCGCTGCGGGTCGCCGTTCACGGCGTGCTCGACCTTGACGACGTCCGCGCCCCAGTCGGCGAGCACGGCCCCGGCCGAGGGCACGAAGCCGTACATCGCGACCTCCAGGACCCGGATGCCCTCCAGCGGCTTCATGCCTGCTCCACGGGTACGACGACCCGTGCGAAGGACTTCTCCTCCAGGAACTCCTCGAATCCGGAACGCCCGCTCTCCCGGCCGACGCCGGACTGCTTGTAGCCGCCGAAGGGCACGTCGGGGGCGAAGTAGTTGCCGCCGTTGATGGAGAAGGTGCCGGTGCGGATGCGGCGGGCGAGACGGATGGCGCGCTCGTCGTCGGCGCTGTGCACGGCGCCGGAGAGGCCGTAGCGGGAGTTGTTGGCGATCCGGACCGCGTCCTCCTCGTCCTCGAAGGGGATCACGGCGAGGACGGGTCCGAAGACCTCCTCCTGGGCGATCTCGCTGTCCGGGTCGACGTTCGCCAGGAGGGTGGGTTCGTAGAAGTAGCCCGGCTCGATCCGGTTGCCGCCCCGCACGAGGGTCGCGCCCGCCTCGACGGCCCGACGCACCATGCCGTCGACCTTGTCGCGCTGCTGCTCGCTGATCAGCGGGCCCATGGTGGTCTTGGGGTCGGTCGGGTCGCCGACGGTGACGCGTGCCATGCCCGCGGCGACCAACTGCACGATGCGGTCGTGGTGTTCGCGCGGCACGAGCAGCCGCGAGGTGAGGGCGCAGCCCTGGCCGGAGTGCGAGCAGATGGTGAACGCGGCGAACATGCCCGCCTTCACGAAGTCGGCGTCCTCCAGGATGATCATGGCTGACTTGCCGCCGAGTTCGAGGAAGACCCGCTTCACGGAGTCCGCGGCAGCGGCCATGATCCGACGGCCGGTGGTGGTGGCGCCGGTGAAGGTGACCACGTCGACATCGGGATGGGTGGTGAGCAGCTCCCCGACCTCGGGGCGGGCGGAGCTCAGCACGTTGATGACGCCGGGGGGTATGTCGGTGTGCTCGGCGATGAGTTCACCGAGCGCGAGGGTGGTGAGCGGAGTCTGCGGGGCGCCCTTGAGGACGACGGTGCAGCCCGCGGCGAGGGCGGGGGCGATCTTGGCGAGGGCGAGCTGGTTGGGGTAGTTGTACGGCAGGATCGCGGCGACGACGCCGGCCGCCTCCTTCTCCACCCAGCGGTGGTGGCGCTGGCCGCGCGACTCGATCTCGCCGAGGTCCGCGGTGAACTCGTAGCTCGCCAGCAGGTCGGCGTAGAACTTCACGATGCCGATGGGCTCGTCGAGCTGGGGCCCGTGGGTGAGCTGGCGGGGGGCGCCGACCTCGGCGATGGTCAGTTCGCGCAGTTCCTCGCGGTGCTCGTCGAGCGCCTGGTGGAGCTGGCGCAGGCAGCGCAGCCGCAGGTCCCGGTCCGTGGACCAGTCGGTAGTGTCGAACGCACGGCGGGCGGCGGCGACGGCCGCCTCGGCGTTGGCCGTGGTGGCGTCGGGGGCGTGGCCGAGGAGTTCACCGGTGGCGGGGTTGTAGGTGGGGAACGTGGTGTCGGCGGTGAGGAGTTTGCCGTCGATCAGCTGGGACCTGCCGGCGGGCGCGCTCACAGCCGCACCAGCGATCCGCCGTCCACGGCGAGCACCTGGCCGGTGACCCAGGCCGCGTCCTCGGAGAGCAGGAACACCAGCGCGCCCGCCTGGTCCGCGGGGGTCCCCATGCGCTTGAGGGGGAAGGACTGCACCATGGCCGTGCGGTGCGCCTCCGGGATGATGCTTCGGGTGGCCTCGGTGTCCGTCGGTCCGGGCGCGATGGCGTTGACGCGGATGCCGCGCGGGCCGAGTTCGGAGGCCAGCGAGACGGTGAGGTGGTTGATGCCGGCTTTGGCGAGCCCGTAGAAGCCGGTGGCCTGCCAGGCCGCGGTGGACGACTGGTTGACGATCGCCGCACCCTCCTTCAGGTGCGGCAGCACGGCGCGGGTGACGTACAGCGCGCCGAGCAGGTTCACCTTGAGGAACCGGTCCAGGTAGTCGTAGTCGACGGTGACGACGCCCTCGCGGCGCATCCCGTGGAAGATCGCCGCGTTGTTGACGAGGTGGTCGATCGTGCCGTGTTCGGCCATCACGGCGGCGGCGAGCTGCTCGGCGGAGGCGGGGTCGGCGACGTCGACCGCGACGAAGAGCGCGTCGCCGATGTCCTTGGCGACGCGCTTGCCCTGCTCCTCGTTGAGGTCCGCCACCACGACCCGCGCGCCCTCGGCGGCCAGCGCCCGGGCGTATCCCTCACCGATGCCCTGGCCGGCCCCGGTGACGATCACGACCTTGTTCTTCAACCGCATCGCAGCCTCCATGCTCGGTTGGTCTGGAAACTACATTCTCATTTTGAGCGAATCAAGGACTCGAACAAGAAGAATCTGATGCTCTTGCACTTCCCGCTGCAACCGCCTGGAGAATAAGGTTCTCACCAACGAAAGGGGAGTTTCCATGATCGACTCGAAGGCCGTGAGCCCCTCGCTCGGCGTGGAGTTCACGGGCGTCACGGACCCGCTCGACGACACCTTCGTTCATCGTTGCGTCGAGGCGCTCAAATGGCGGGGCGTGCTCGTCGTGCGCGGGCTGCACCTCGACGACGGGCAGCAGCTGGCGTTCAGCCGCAGGCTCGGCGAGGTGGTCGCGCTGCGCGGCCAGGAGATCTTCCCCATCTCGATCAATCCGGCGAAGAGCGCGAGCGCCAAGTACCTGAAGGGCGCCTTCTTCTGGCACCTCGACGGCACCAGCGACGACGTGCCCGTCAAGGCGACCACGCTCACCGCCCGGCACGTGGCCACGGTCGGCGGCGGCACGGACTTCGCCAGCACCTACGCCGCGTACGAGAACCTGCCGGTCAAGGACCGCGAACGCTACGAGACCCTGCGGGTGGTGCACACCTTCGAGGCGGCGCAGCGGCTGGTGACCCCGGACCCCACCCTGGAGGAGCTGGCCGGCTGGCGCACCCAGCCGGCTCACGAGATGTCTCTGGTGTGGCGGCGCCGGGACGGCCGCCGCTCCCTTGTCGCCGGCGCCACCGCCGACCACGTCGTCGGCATGGACCCCGAGGAGAGCCGCGCCCTCCTGGACGACCTGCTCGACTGGACCACCCAGGAGCGGTTCCGCTACACCCACGACTGGGCGGTCGGCGACCTGGTCGTGTGGGACAACACCGGGATCCTGCACCGGGCGCTGCCGTACGACGAGAGCTCCGAGCGGCTGCTGCACCGGACCACCGTCGTCGGCGACGAGGCGTTCGCATGAGCGGGGCAGCGGAAGCGGCCCGCACGGCGGTCGTCACCGGCGGCGCCTCCGGCATCGGTCAGGCCATCGTCCGCCGTCTGACCGCCGACGGACTGAAGGTCGCCGTCCTGGACATCGCACCCGGCACCGACGACTGCGCGTTCACCGTCGACGTCACCGACCGGGCCCAGGTCGACAAGGCGATGGAAGCGGTGCGCGAGCGTCTCGGCCCGGTCTCGGTGCTGGTCAACGCGGCCGGCCGGGACGGCTTCACCCGCTTCGCCCAGCTCTCCTTCGCCGACTGGCAGCGCGTCGTGGACGTCAACCTCAACGGGGTGTTCCACTGCGTGCAGTCGGCGCTGCCGGACATGTGGGAAGGCCGCTGGGGCCGGATCGTGAACATCTCCTCGTCCAGCGCGCACTCCGGACAGCCGTTCATGGCGCACTACGTCGCCGCCAAATCCGCGGTGAACGGACTGACCAAGTCCCTGGCACTGGAGCTGGGGCCGCGCGGTATCACCGTCAACGCGATCCCGCCCGGTTTCATCGACACCCCGATGCTGCGCACGGCCGAGCGCAACCAGCGCCTCGGCGGCACCATCGAGGAACACATCGCGCGCACCCCCGTACGCCGGGTCGGCCGGCCCGAGGACATCGCCGCGACCTGCTCCTTCCTGGTGAGCGAGGAGGCCGGCTACATCACCGGCCAGATCATCGGCGTGAACGGGGGCCGCAACACATGACGAGGCTGTCGCCGATACCGTACGAGGAGTGGGACGCCGAGGTCCTGCGGCCGCTCACGGGCGGCCGCACCGTCCCGCCGTCCAACGCCCTCGGTCTGCTGCTGAACCATCCGCGCCTGGCCAAGGCGTTCCTGACGTTCAGCACCCAACTGGTCTACCGCGGCACGCTGCCGGACAGGATGCGCGAGCTGACGGTCCTCCGGGTCGCCTGGCGCAACCGCTGCCGGTACGAATGGGCGCATCACGTCCTGCTGGCCCGGGAGGCCGGCGTTTCGGACGAGGAGGTGGAAGAGGTGCGCCGGGGCGCGGACACCCTGGTGAACAGGGCGGTGGACGAACTCGACACCACCTCCTCGCTCTCCGACGCGCTCTACGCGGAACTGGCGAAGGAACTGGACGAACGACAACTGATGGAGTTCGTGTTCGTCGTCGGCGCGTACCGCCTGCAGGCCATGGCGTACAACACCTTCGGTGTGGAACCCGATGCGGGCATGGACGACGGAGGGATGGCCGGAGAAGGGTGAGCACGCAGCGTCCCCCGCACCCGGACCGGCCCCTCCGGATCGTCCAGTGGGCCACCGGAAACATCGGTACGCGCTCGCTCCGTGCCGTTCTCGACCATCCGCGCATGACGCTGGCCGGAGTGTTCGTCAGCGGTCCGGACAAGGCCGGGCGCGACGCCGGCGAGCTCTGCGGGACCGGCCCGACGGGAGTCGTCACCACCGCCGACCCCGACGAGATACTCCGGCTGCGCGCCGACTGCGTGCTCTACATGCCCCGGGGGACCGACCACGACCAACTGTGCGCCCTGCTGGCGTCCGGAGCGAACGTGGTGACCACGGCGGGCGGATTCCACCACCCGGCCGGCCTGGATCCCGCCCTCAGGGGCAGAGTCGAGGAGGCCTGCGGGCGGGGCGGCACCTCGCTGCACGCCACGGGCAGCAGCCCGGGCTTCATCACCGAGGCGGTACCGCTCGTCCTGGCCTCCGTGCAGCGACGGCTGAAGAAGCTGACCATCCACGAGTACGCCGATCTGTCCCGGCGGAACTCGCCGGGGCTGCTGTTCGACGTGATGGGCTTCGGCGGGCCGCCGGACGGTGCGTTCGACGAAGGCCGCCTGGCGCACATCCGCTCGGGTTTCGAGCCCTCCCTGCGGCTGGTCGCCGATGCTCTGGGCCTGCCCCTCGAATCCGTCGAGGCCCAGGGCCGGGTCGCCACCGCCGTGCGCACGACCGCCATCGCCGCCGGAGTCCTGCGGGCGGGGACGGTGGCCGCGCAGCGCATCACGCTCTCCGGTCGCCACGCCGGACGTACGCTGCTGGAGTTCAACGCGACCTGGTACTGCACCACGGACCTCGACGAGGCCTGGGACCTCCGTCCCACCGGCTGGCACCTGAAGGTCGACGGCGACACGCCCCTGGACGTCGACATGCGGTTCCCGGTGCCGCTGGAGCGGCTGGCCGCCGTGTCCCCCGGCTACACCGCGCACCGGGCGGTCAACGCCGTGCCCGCCGTGTGCGCGGCCGCCCCCGGTATCCGTACGACGGTGGACCTCCCCCTGTTCACCGCGGACCTCAGAGCAAGTGCCCGGACGGCTCAAGGCATCAGTCCGGCGCCCAGGTGACCGCCACCGCGCCATCGGTGAGTGCTCGAACAGCCCGTCGGGAGACCCCCCACGGCTGCCGCTGTCACCGAATTAAGAGGTCGCGCGGATAGGCGCGGTTGGGGACACCGGCAACAGACGGGCACAGGTCCCGGCGATCAAGGAGTTGCGACGCTCTGTGATCACTGGGGAGATCTGTGCCCGCCCTTCCAGCATGGCTGACCGAACCGCTCTGGGACCAATTCGCAGCCCTGCTGCCCGAGCGGCCGGAGTACCACCCGGACCATCCACTCGGCTGCCACCGCCGACGCATCAGCGACCGGATCATCTTCGACAAGATGCTGCAACTCCTGCGCTTCGGCTGTTCTTACGAGGCGATCGCCGACACAACCTGCTCGGCCACCACGATCCGCAGCCGCCGCGACGAATGGATACGACTGGGCGTTTTCGCCCGGCTCATGCAGCTCGCACTGGAGTCCTACGACCGGATCGTCGGTCTCGTCCTCGATCAGATCGCCGTCGACGGAGCGATCACCAAGGCACCTGGAGGCGGGGAGGCCACCGGACGTTCACCGGCCGACCGCGGCAAACAGGGACTGAAGCGCTCGGGCATGACGGATGGATACGGCATTCCGCTGGGCCGTGTCCTGGCCGGTGCCAACCGCCACGACTCTCCGCTGCTCGCTCCGACTCTGGACCGTCTGGAGGGCCTCGGCCCGTTGCCCGACATCATCACCGTGCACCTGGACGCCGGCTATGACCCGGACACCACCCGCGCTCTGCTCAGCGAACGCGGCCTGCGGACGCATCGCGCACAAGGGGGAGAAGGCGCCCATTCAGGCCAGTCGGCGTTGGCACGTCGAACGCACTCACGCGTGGCAGAACGCCTTTCACCGTCTCGCCCGGTGCTACGAGCGTCGCGCCACTGTCATTTATGCCTTCTTCGACCTCACCGACGCAATCATCACCGTGCGCAGCCTGATCCGGCGGTCCTGGACAACTCACCGCTGGGACGAACGCCCGAACCGCCGACCGTGATCCTTCTGCCCCGCTTCAGTCACTTCGGCAGATCGGCAGATCGGCGGAGAGGAAGGGAGCAAGGAGCGCGAACAATGCGTCGGGGCGATCGAGGGGGATGATGTGGCCGCAGTCCTGGAGATGGTGTCCGACCAGGTCATCCGCGATGGGACCGGAGTTGGCGTTCGAGCCCGGTGCCGACGGGGTGAGAGCCGACGGCCATGGTGGGCATGGTCAGCCGAGCGGTCGCGACGGCGTCCTGGATCTGCTGCGCGCTGGTGGGCAGGGCCCGGTAATAGGAGAACGCGCAGCGCAGCGCTTCGCTCCCGGTGTACGCGTGGACGAAGGCCGCACGGATGTCGTCGGGTACTCCTCGCCCGAGCGTCCCCGAGTCGAGGAACCAGTCGATGTACGGGGCCTCGTTGCCGGCCAGGACGGTCTCGGCGAGGCCGGGGACGCCGTGGAAGCCGAACCACCACGGGGCACCCCCCACGACGACGTGCTCTGCTCCGGGCAGGCGGCCGAGCAGTGCCTCCATCACGACCAGGCGCCGGACGAGGCCGGGTCGGCGCAGCGCGAGCAGGACGGCGGGGGCGGTGCCCGCGTCGATGCCGACCACCGCTGCCGAGGGCTCGCCGAGTGCGTCGAGCAGCCCTTCGGCGTCGGCGGCGAGGGTGCCTGCGTCGTAACCCTCGATGGCACGTGCACTGGCACCGAAGCCTCGAAGGTCCGGGGCGATGACCCGGTACTGCCCGGCGAGTCGGTCCATGATGCCGCTCCAGAGTTGCCAGGTGTGCGGGAAGCCGTGCAGCAGGAGAACCGCAGGTCCGTCCCCGGCGATTGCGACATTGAGTTGGACGCCGTTCGTCGCGATGCGGCGCAGGTGGTGTGCGGTGGTGACGGGCATGACGGCTTCTCCGGCTGATTACCATTGGTGACCACAGAACGATAGGTAACTGTCCGACCGCTTCCTAGACGGCACTTTCAGGGAAGGTGGTGAGCCACAGGTGACCACCCGAGGAGCCCGGGCCGCCGGTCGCGGGGTACGCGGCGATCTGTTCGATCCCCATTGCCCGACGCGACAGTTGCTGGACCGCATCGGTACGAAGTGGACGTCCATGGCCGTCAAGACGCTCGCCGATGCCGCACCGGACGAGGTGCGCTTCGCGGAGCTGAGACGCCGGATGCCCGGCGTTTCACAGAAGATGCTGTCCGTGACGCTGCGAAGCCTGACCCGCGACGGGCTGGTGTCGCGCCGGGTCGAACCGACCGTGCCGCCGCGGGTCTTCTACCGACTCACCGGACTCGGGCTGTCCCTGGAAGCCGCGCTTGCGGGGCTGCGGACCTGGGCGGAGGAGCACATGGCCGAGATCGACCGCGCCAACGAAGCCGCCGACCAGGAGGCCGATGGGGGGTAGGCAGGCCGGTTCCGCGCTCAGTACTGGTGGCTGGGGTACTCGATGCAGCCGGCGTCGCCGCCCTGATACCACGTCGCTTTGTCAGGTCGCCGGCGGTACTGCGGGCTGCTGGGCGAGCAGGAGATGGAAGGGAAATCGCCGGCGCGGTGGCTGGCGACGAAGGAGCTGGTGAAGGACAACGGGGAGATGGTGTTCGAGGGGGCATCTCCCGGTTCTGCCCGAAGTGCACCAAGATCCCGAAGTCGGCCGTCGAGGGCACCTATCCGCGGTTGTTCTAAGCCGACTCCGACGCCGTGATCACACCAGCCACGTGGAGATCATTGCGGATCCGAGTAGCTTCCCAACGGTCATCAATCCGTTAGAGACAGGCAGAATTCGTTACCTTCGGGATCTGCCAGGACGATGTTGTCCGCATGCCGGGCCTGAACGGTCGCACCGAGAGCAGTCAGACGCTGGATCTCGACCTCTGGGTCCACAGCAAGCAGGTCCAAGTGCACACGGTTCTTCCCATCCTTGCCCTCTGGCACGAGTTGGAACCACAGACGAGGTCATACCTATGCATCCCGCCCCCGACAGCCGTGGACCACCAGTGCGCACCAGGACCGCGCGCCAGGATGGCATGAGCCGGGCACTGGCACCAGGCCAACACATCGCCGCTGGCGGGGAGTTGCGCCGATGGCCAGGGTCCTGCGTCCTGCTCAGGGCTGTCTGGCGGTCGCGCGATCAAGAGTTCGAGAACGGTTCTGACAACTCCGACGTGGCACCGAGGTTCCCCTCCTGGCCGGAGTTGTGCCAAGAATGCGCATCGAGCCTGCCTGCCCAGCCGGTGGGGAGGTTGCCATGCGCCGGGGCGCAAGTAGCACCCTCATCGGTTCTCAGCCCTGCTTCAGGCGGTCCTTCATCTCGTCCAGCCGGGTCAGGATCGGGTAGCCGCCCACGCTGAGGGCGTTGCCGTGCCCGGTCTGGTGGATGTCGAAGACGGACTGGAGGGCGGCGTAGAAGCCCTGTACGTCGAGGGTCTGGTTCACCGCGCGCTTGGCCTGGCGCAGGCCGAAGGGCGGCATCTGAGCGATCCGCATCGCCAACTCGTCCGTCGCCGAGCCGAGTTCGGCCAGGGGGACGACCCTGTTGACCATGCCGACCTGTTCGGCCTCGTGCGCGGTCAGGGGGCGACCGGTGAAGAGGATCTCCTTGGCCTTGCGGGGCCCCAGCTCCCAGGTGTGGCCGTGGTACTCGACCCCGCCGATACCCATGTGGACGACCGGGTCGGAGAACTCCGCATTCTCGGCGGCCACGATCAGGTCGCACGGCCAGCACAGCATCAGCCCGGCCGCGATGCACTTGCCCTGGACGGCCGCGATGGTGGGCTTGGGGATGTTGCGCCACTTCAGCGAGTATTCGAGGTACCGGCGGGTCTCGGCGTCGTAGATCCACTCCAGGGTGATCTCATCCGGTCCGGGCCAGCGGTCCTTGAGGTCGTGGCCTGCGGAGAAGTGCCGGCCGTTCGCCCTGAGCACGACCACCCGCACCTCCTCGTCCCTGGCCGCGCGCGTCCAGGCGGCGTCGAGGTCGTCGAGGAGGGCCATGGTCTGGGCGTTGGCGGCCTCGGGGCGGTTGAGGGTGATCGTCGCGATGCCGTCCTCGGCGTCGTACAGGATCTGGTCCATGGCGGGTGTCCTCTATCGCGGCAGGCCGAGGATGCGCTCGGCGACGATGTTGCGCTGGATCTCGCTGGTGCCGCCCGCGATGGTGCCGGCGAAACTGCGCACGTACCGCTCGAACCAGCTGGAGATGAACGCCTCGTTGTTCATGTGGTGGTACGGCCCGGTGCGGGCGGGATGCGACAGGGCATCGGCGCCGTGGGCCTCCAGGGCGTGCAGGGAGGCGGACTGGACGGCCTCCGAGCCGAGCAGCTTGAGCACGGAGAGCTCGGCGGGGTCCCG
Organism: Streptomyces sp. GbtcB6; assembly: GCF_019091475.1. Lineage (NCBI taxonomy): Bacteria > Bacillati > Actinomycetota > Actinomycetes > Kitasatosporales > Streptomycetaceae > Streptomyces > Streptomyces sp. GbtcB6. The sequence continues at coordinate 15,633 of NZ_JAGXJL010000087.1, forward strand.
GTCCGGGCCGAGCTGCCGGTAGCCGAGCAGCCGCAGCGCCTGGAGGTCCATGAGGAGGGTGGCGTACCAGTCCTGGCCGGCGCCGACGTCGGCGGCGTCCTGCACCAGGTCCTCCAGGCGTTCGGCGAACGACAGCCACAGCAGGGTGCGTTCGTGCCCCAGGGAGCCGTTGGCCACCCGCCAGCCCTCGTTCAGCGGCCCGACGAGGTTCTCGCGCGCCACCCGGACGTCCGTGAAGAACACCTCGTTGAAGTCGAGATCGTCCTCGGCGGCGATCGAGCCGAAGGGTCGCCGTACGACGCCCTCGATGGCCGTGGGGATCAGCAACGCGCTGATCCCCTTGTGCTTGGGGGCGTCGGGGTCCGTGCGGACGAAGGCGAGCAGGACGTCGGCGTCATGGGCGCCGGAGGTCCAGATCTTCTGGCCGTTGACGGTGAAGGTGTCGCCGTCCAGCACCGCTCGGGTGCGCAGGGAGGCCAGGTCGGAGCCGGCCTCGGGCTCGCTCATGCCGAGCGCGGCGGTGATCTCGGCGCGCAGGATCGGCACGGCCCAGCGGCGCTTCTGTTCCTCGGTCCCGAAGGTGATCAGGGATGCAGCGATGATGCCGAGGCCCTGGGGGTTGAAGCTGTGGTAGATCCGACGGCGGGCCAACTCCTCCAGGTGAGCCAGCTGTTGCGGCAGCGTGGCACCGCGCCCGCCGTACTCCGGTGGCTGGCCGGGCAGCAGCCAGCCCGCGTCGAACAGGGTGCGCTGCCAGCGGCGCGCCCAGTCGGGGACATGCGCGCTGGAGCGGGAGCGGTCCCGCGCCGCGCCCTCGGCGGGGAGGTTGGCGTCCAGGAAGGCGGAGAACTCGGCGCGGAAGTCGGCCACTTCGGGATCGTCGGCGAGTCTCATGAGGCCAGCAGAGCCTTCCTGTGCGCGGACGCGGTGCCGAGGAGCAGGTCGCAGGCCTGGGCCCGCTTCAGGTGGTACTGGAGTTCGTTCTCCCAGGTGAAGCCCATGGCGCCGAAGAGCTGCAGCCCGTGCCGGAAGACCAGGCGCTGGCACTCTCCGGCCGCGGCCTTGGCCATGTGGGCGGCCCGGGTACGCCGGGGGTCGTCCTCGGCGATGGTCAGGGCGGAGAAGTGGGTGAGGGCTCGGGCGCGCTCGATCGCCACATGCATGTCGGCGGCCTTGTGCTTGACCGCCTGGAAAGAGCCGAGCGGGTGGCCGAACTGCACCCGCTGCTTCACGTGGTCCAGGGTCAGGTCGAGGATCCGGCGGCAGGCGCCGACCGCGGTGGCGGCGAGGCCGGTCAACGCCAGGTCGGGCACGCCCTCGGCGAGGGCACCGGCCTCGACGGCCTCGACATGGGCCAGGTGCAGGTTCGGGTCGAGCACGGGGACCCGCCGCACCGCCAGTTCGGCTCCTGGTACGACGACCACCCCGTCCGGCGTGAGCAGGGCGACCTCGTCGGCGCGGTCGGCGTCCAGGACGTACCGCCCGGCGCCGTCGAAGACCGCCGTGCCGCTGCCCGCGGGGATACGGCCGGTCAGCGGGGCGAACCAGGTGGCCGTGGCCAGAAACGGGGTCGGGTCGGCGGCGTAGCCCAACTCTTCCAGGATGAGGGCGAGTTCGAACGGGGGCGCCTCCAGCCAGCCGAGTCGCCGGTAGGTGCTCCACTGCTGTTCCTCGGGCCGGCCGCGGACCTTGGCGACCGTCTCGCGCACCGTGCGCCGCAGCAGCTGTTGGTCCTCGTCGAGTTCGAACTCCACGCCCGCCTCCGCCCTGTCCGTACCGGTGGCCGCACGCCGGGCGCGAGCCCGGGTCGGGCGAGAATAGCATTCTCGCTACACGAAAGTAATGGTCTCGTTTCTTACAGAGGACGATTCGGTAGGGGGAGTGCCCCTGCTTTTCACATGCGTGGAGTACCGTTCTACTCATGAGTGCCGTCCCCGCAGAACCGGTCGAGACCCCCGAGCCCGCCTGGCGGCAGCGCGCCGTCGAGCGCTCCACCCGGGCCGCGAAGCTGCGCGCCGAGCAGCGCGTCCAGCGGTTCCTCGACGCCGCCCAGGAGCTGATCGCCGACAAGGGCACCACCGACTTCACCGTGCAGGAGGTCGTGGAACGCTCCCGGCAGTCGTTGCGCAGCTTCTACCAGCACTTCGACGGCAAGCACGAGCTGCTGCTCGCCCTCTTCGAGGACGCGCTCTCCACATCGGCCGCCGAGATCCGGGAGAAGGCCGCCGCGGGGCGGGACCCGCTGGATCGGCTGAAGATCGCGGTCGACCTCCTGTACGGCTCCTCCACGCCGCGCAAGGGCCAGCAGTCGCCGCTCTTCACCGACTTCGCGATCCAGCTGCTGGTCACCCACCCGGACCAGGTGGCCACCGCCCACCTGCCGCTGCTCGCCTACTTCACGGAGCTGGTGGAGGAGGCCGTCGAGGCCGGTCAGGCCGTGGCCGCGAAGCCGCGGCGCACCGCGTCCCTGATCATGCAGACGGCGATGTTCACGGCCCAGGCCCCCGCGGCACCGGTCGGGGCCCACCCCTCCCCCATCACCGCCGAGGAGGTGTGGGCGTTCTGCCTGGGCGGACTCAGGGGTCCCGGCACGACAGAGGACCCGGCCGCGACCGCGCCGGCCACCACCGCACCGGACACGACCGCACCGGCCGAGGACGCCCCCGCGACGAAGGCGACCGCGGCGAAGGCGACCGCGGCGAAGGCACGCAAGGCGGCCCCGGCGAAGAAGACCACGGCCACGCCCCAGAAGCGGGCTGCCGCCGCGAAGAAGGCCGCCCCTGCGAAGAAGACGACCACCGCCACGAAGGCCGCCCGCTCCCAGGCGTGACCTGACCGGTCCAGGGCCTCCGCGGGATCCCTGCGGGGGCCTTTTGCCTGCCACGGGACCCACCGCCGTACCGTGAGCGACATCTTTTCGCCCCCGGATCCCTCCGCCCCCCTCCCCCAACTTCCCCGGCAGAGCCGGACCTTGAAGCCGCGCCCTCTTGACGGAGCCTTTCGGTCTGACCTTTGATATGTTTCGCATATCAGCCGCCGGCAGAGGGGTTCCCCGCCGTGGACTTTGAGCTGACCGAGGACCAGGAGACGATCCGCAAGGCCGTGACCGGTCTCCTGCGCGACTTCCACGACCGGTACTGGATGGAGAAGGACCGCGACCACGCCTTCCCCGAGGAGTTCTACGGCGCCGTCGCGGGCGGCGGCTGGCTGGGCATCACGATCCCGGAGGCGTACGGCGGCCACGGCCTCGGCATCACCGAGGCGACGCTGCTGCTCGAACAGGTCGCCCGCTGCGGCGGAATGAACGCGGCCAGCGCCATCCACATGTCGATCTTCGGCATGCACCCCGTCGTCGTGCACGGCTCCGAGGAGCTCAAGCGGCGCACGCTGCCCCGGATCGCGGACGGCGACCTGCACGTCTGCTTCGGCGTGACGGAACCGGGCGCGGGCCTGGACACGTCGCGCATCACGACGTACGCCCGCCGGGACGGCGACCACTACGTCGTCAGCGGCCGCAAGGTGTGGATCTCGAAGGCGATGGAGTCCGAGAAGATCCTGCTGCTGACCCGTACGTCGAAGGTCGACGAGGTGGAGAAGCGCACGGACGGCATGACGCTGTTCCTCGCCGACCTCGACCGCGAGCGGGTCGACATCCGCCCCATCCCGAAGATGGGCCGCAACGCCGTCACGTCGAACGAGCTGTTCATCGACGAGCTGCGCATCCCGGTCGAGGACCGGGTCGGCGAGGAGGGCCAGGGCTTCCGCTACCTCCTCGACGGCCTGAACCCCGAGCGGATGCTGATCGCCGCCGAGGCGCTCGGTATCGGCAGGGTGGCCCTGGACCACGCGGTGCGATACGGCAGGGAGCGGGAGGTGTTCGGCAGGCCGATCGGCATGAACCAGGGCATCCAGTTCCCGCTCGCCGACTCCCTCGCCCGGCTCGACGCGGCCGAGCTGGTGCTGCGCAAGGCGACCTGGCTCTATGACCAGGGCCGGCCGTGCGGACGCGAGGCGAACACCGCCAAGTACCTGTGCGCGGACGCCGGGTTCACCGCCGCCGACCGGGCGCTGCAGACCCACGGCGGCATGGGCTACTCCGAGGAGTACCCGGTCGCCCGATACTTCCGTGAGGCACGGCTGATGCGGATCGCGCCGGTCAGCCAGGAGATGGTCCTGAACTATCTGGGGTCGCACACGCTGGGACTGCCCAGGAGCTACTGAGGAGTTGGGGATGACCGACCGAACGGATCTGTTCGACCTCACGGGGCGCTCGGCGCTGGTGACCGGTGCCGCGGGCGGTATCGGCTCGGCGGTCGCCGAGGCGCTCGCCCGGGCCGGGGCGGCGGTGCTCGTGACCGATGCCGACGAGGCGGCCGCGGCCGCCGTCGCCGGGAAGATCTCCGCGGCCGGGCTGACCGCGGACAGCGCCGCGCTCGACGTGACCGACCGCGCGAGCGCCGACGCGGCGGTGTCCCGGGCGGCCGCGCTCGCCGACGGCACCCTGCACATCCTCGTCAACAACGCGGGCATCACCGCGCCCGCCATGTTCGCGAACCTGGAGGAGGAAACCTTCCGGCGGGTCCTCGACATCCACGTCCTGGGCAGCTTCCACTGTGCGCAGGCCGCGCTGCCCTACCTCCCGGACGACGGACGCGGCCGCATCATCAACGTCACCTCGTCGGCCGGGATCGTCGGCACCCTCGGACAGGTCAACTACTCCGCCGCCAAGGCCGGCATCATCGGCCTCACCAAGTCTCTGGCCCGCGAACTGGCCCGCAGGCGCATCCTGGTGAACGCCCTCGCGCCCCTGGCCGCGACCCCGATGACGGAGACCATCCGGACGAACGAGAAGTTCGCCGCCCAGATGCTGGCCCGGATCCCGCTCGGGCGCTGGGCGGAGCCGGAGGAGGTCGCGGGGGCGTTCGTCTTCCTCGCCTCCGACGCGGCCTCCTTCATCACGGGGCAGGTGCTGCCGGTCGACGGGGGGACGGTCATGTGACAGCCCCGGACGTCCCTGTGTTGAATGGTTCAGCCGAAACGGATGTACGACGAGAGGCCTGAACCCGTGCCCAGCGCCGAGCCCTCCCCCCGCACCCCGCGCTTCGACACGCTGACCGTGCCGAAGGCGTCGGACGTGCTGGCCGCGGAGGTACGGGAGCGGATCCTGTCCGGCGAGATCAGCGAGGGCACGGCACTGCCCCCGGAGCGCCAGCTGGTCGAGCAGACCGGGCTGAGCCGGGCCACCGTACGCGAGGCGCTGCGGATCCTGGAGGTCGAGCGGCTGCTTGAGATCAGACCGGGGCGCGGCGGCGGGGCCTTCGTGCACCGGCCGGGGCGCGAGTCCCTGGCGAACACCGTGCGGTTGGTGATCCGTGGCCAGCAGATCCGGCTGGAGGCGCTGCACGAGACCCGGGAGGCGATCGAGCCGACGTGCGCCGCGCTGGCCGCGCGGCGGCGCACCGAGCAGGACCTGGCCGAACTGGACGCCGCGAACGCGGAGTTGAAGGAGTCCGGTGACGACGCCCAGCGCTTCCTGCGGGCGAACGTGCGCTGGCACAACGCGGTGGCGCGGGCCGGCGACAACGAGCTGCTCATCGGGTTCATGAGCGCGCTGTCCCAGTCGATCCACGCGGCCACGAACCTGGAGCAGTTCACGGGAGCAGACATCCGTGAGGTCACCGCCCGGGCGCACGCCCGGATCACCGACGCGATCCGGGCCGGCGACGAGGCGGCGGCGATGCGGCGGATGGCCCGGCATGTGTGCGGTTTCGCGCGCGCGGCGGCGGAGGTGGACGTGCGCGAGCGCGTGGAGCTGGCCGACCCCGAAAGCTGACCTACCCCGAAGGCTGACCTACCCCGAAGGCTGACCTACCGCAAAGGCTGACGGACACCGCACCGGCCAGGGTCGCAACCATGACATGCGAGAATCTCATTCTCATTTTCGCGCAACACCATTGACAGTTACGGCCTGACCTTTAATAGCATCGCTGGCATGAGCGAGGTGAGTCCCGTACTGACCGTGACCGCCGACGGCGACGTCCGCATCGTCACCCTGAACCGTCCGGAACGCCTCAACGGTGTGTCCGAGGAACTCCACCGCAGGCTGTCCGAGGTGTGGCGCGAGCTCGCCGACGACACCAAGGCCCGGGCCGTCGTACTCACCGGCGCGGGCCGGGCGTTCAGCGCGGGCGGCGACTTCGACCATCTGCGCCGCCACCACGACGACCCCGAGCTGCGCGAGCGGTCGATCCGGCTCGACCGGACCATCCAGACGGAGATGATCCGCTTCCCGCTGCCCGTCATCGCGGCCGTCAACGGCCCGGCGGTGGGCCTGGGTTGCTCACTGGCCCTCGGCTGCGACCTCGTCCTGATGGCCGAGGACTCCTACCTCGCCGACCCGCACGTCTCGGTTGGTCTGGTGGCGGGCGACGGCGGGGTCACCCTGTGGCCGCTGCTGACGAGCCTGCTCCGGGTGAAGGAGTACCTGTTCACCGGGGACCGTATCCCAGCCGCCACCGCGGTCGGACTCGGCCTCGCCAACCGGGTCGTGCCGACCGCCGACCTGATGCCCGAAGCCCTCGCTCTGGCGCACCGGCTCGCCGCGCAGCCCGCGGAGGCGCTGCGCGCGACGAAGGCGGCGCTGGCCGCGGTGGTCGAGCAGGTCTCGCGCGGCGGCATGGAGGCGGCGCTCCTCGCGGAGCGGTCCACGATGACCAGCCCGGATCACATCCGCATCATCGACGACCTCGCCTCCCGGGCCCGCCGCCGCCCGGCCGCACGCGAGGAGGACTGAACGTGGAGTCCGAGGAGTTCACGCTGGTCCGCGACATGGTCCGCACCTTCGCGACTCGTCATGCCGTCGCATCGGCCGACGAGATCACGTCCAAGTCCCGCGCGGCGGCGCAGCAGGCGCTGGACGGACTGGGACTCGCCGAACTCCGCCGCACCACCCCGCCCGCCGCCACCGCCCAGGAGTGCGCCCTGCTCGCCGAGGAGCACGGCCGCCTGCCGCTGACCACCTCGCTGCTCGGCACGGTCCTGCTGGCTCCGGAGCTGCTGCGGCTCCTAGGTACGGACGGGCACACCCCGCGGCTCACCGTCGCCCTAGCCCCCGACCTTCGCCTCCCCGGACCGCAACCGGCCGATCTCCGCGCCTGGGACTGCGACGGAGCCGAGGCAGCGCTGTGTGCCGACGCCGAAGGGACCGTGACCCGCGCCGAACTCGGTTCGCCGGCACCGACCGCCGACCTGCTGCGCAGCGTGCGCCAGGCCTTCCCCGTGGGCGAGCCCCTCGGTCGGCTCACGTCGCAGGACCGGCAGCGCTGGCAGGCGTACGCGCTGGTGGTCGTCGCGAGCGAACTCGTCGGCGCGGCACGCTCGTTCGTCGAGTCGAGCGTGGACTACGCGCGCGAACGACGGCAGTACGGTCGCCGCATCGGCTCCTTCCAGGCCGTCCAGCATCTGCTGGCCGACGCGACCGTCGTGGTCGAGGCCTGCACCAGCGCCACCCGGTACGCCGCCTGGTGCCTGGACCACGAGCCGCCGGACCGGGCGCTCGCGGCGGCCCGCGCGGCCAAGGCGGAGGTCAACGCCTCGGCCGTCGAGGCGGTGTACGCCGGGATGCAGGTGTTCGGCGGCATCGCCCAGACCTGGGAGCACCCGGCCCATCTGTACCTCCGCAGGGTTCTCGTGGGCGCCACCGTGCTGGCGACCACGGCCGACCTGCTGCCCACCCTGGCCGCACCGGAGGCGATCCGATGACCGACGGCCCCCTCGACTTCGGCGACCCGGCGGACCTGGAGCGGCTGCGGCGGGACTTCCGCGCCTGGCTGGCCGGCCACCCGCTGCCCGAGCGGCGGCCGGACGAGCCGGTCCCCGCGTTCCTGCACCGCTGGCACCGCATCCTGCACTCCGGCGGCTGGGTCGGCCTCGACGTGCCGGAGGAGTACGGCGGTCGTGGCCTGACTCCGCTCCACCAGGTCGCCGTCAGTGACGAGTTGGGGGCACGCGGCGCCCCCGGGGTGCCCCGGATCGGTTATCTCGCCCACGCCCTTCTGGAGTTCGGCGACGAGGAGCAGCGCCGCCGGCTGCTGCCGCGCATGCTCTCCGGCGACGACGTCTGGTGCCAGGGCTTCAGCGAGCCGGGCGCGGGATCGGACCTGGCCGGTATGAGCACCCGCGCGGAGCGGCAGCCCGACGGTGGGTACCTCGTCAACGGCCAGAAGCTGTGGACGAGTTACGCCCAGTACTCCGACCTCTGCCTGCTCCTGGCCAGAACCGACCGCACCGCGCCCGCGCACACCTCGATCTCGGCGTTCGTCCTGCCCCTGGACCGGCCCGGCGTGACCGTACGCCCGCTGCGCGCGGCCAACGGCGACGAGGAGTTCTGCGAGCTGTTCCTGGACGACGTACGCCTGGAGGAGTCCGAGCGGGTCGGCGCGGAGGGCGACGGCTGGCCGTTGGCGATGACGACGGTGTCGTACGAACGCAACGCGCTCGACACCGGGCATCTGTCGAAGTACGGGCTGCTCGTCGAGCGCCTGCGCCGCACCGCGCACGAGCGGAGCGAAAGCCTTCCCGACGGGCTCCTCGCACAGATCGGCCGGTGCGTCGTCGACTACCAGGTCCTCGTCGCCCATGCCCGGCGCCGTACCGCGCAGCGGCTCGCCGGTCAGGTCGCCGGACCGGAGTCGTCCGTCGACAAGCTGCTCATGACCCGCGCCGAGCAACGGCTCTACGAGACAGCCCTGTTGGTGTTCCCGGACGAACTGCACACGGAGGGCGGCGAGGTCTTCGCCGACTACCTCTACTCCCGGGCCGCGTCCGTCTACGGCGGGACGTCCCAGATCCAGCGCAACATCATCGCCAAGCGGCTGTTGCGCCTGCCGGCCGACGACCGCGCCTGAACGGAGCCCGCCGATGCGTCACGACCAGGAGTTCCTCAGCATCCCGAACGTGATCAGGGTCGCCGCACGACGGTTCGGCGACGCCCCGGCCCTCGTCGACGGCGCGGTGCGCCTGACCTTCCGGGAGCTGGAGAAGCGGATGGTCCAGGCGGTGCGCGCGGCGCTCGCGCTCGGCATCGGACCCGGGGACCGGGTGGGCCTGTGCGCGCCGAACTGCGCGGAGTGGATCGTCGCGGCCGTCGGCATCCAGGGCGCGGGAGGCGTGGTCGTCCCCCTGAACACCCGTTTCAAGGCTCAGGAGATCTCCTACATCCTGCGCAAGTCCGGTGCCAGGGCGCTCTTCGCGGCCGCCTCCTTCCTCGGCACCGACTACATCGCCGACCTGCGGCGGGCCGATCCCGAGCTGCCCGCCCTGGCCACCGCCGTATCACTCCTCGGACCGCCGGCGGACGCCACCCTGGGCTGGCAGGACTTCCTCGACGCGGGAGCCGCGACCGCGCCCTCGGCCGCGCACGCCGCCATCGACCGGCTCACCCCGGACGACCTGTCCGACGTGATGTTCACCTCCGGCACCACCGGCCACCCCAAGGGTGTGACGCTCACCCACGGACAGTCCCTGCGGGCGTACGGCTGGATGTCCACGGAGTACACCTTCGACGCCTCCGACACCTTCCTGGTCATCCCGCCGTTCTTCCACTGCTTCGGCTACAAGGCGGGCTGGCTCGCGTCCCTGATGCACGGCGTGACGGTGGTCCCCATGGCCGTCTTCGACGCGGGACGGGCCCTGCGGATCATCGCCGACGAACGGGTCAGCATCCTCCTCGGCCCGCCCACCATCTTCCACGACCTCCTCGACCACCCCGACCGGTCGTCGTACGACCTGTCGTCGCTGCGGGTGTCCATGACGGGCGGCACCACGATCCCGGAGGCCCTGATCCGCGCCATGAAGAAGGAGCTGACCTTCGACATCGTGCTGAGCGCCTACGGGTTGACCGAGTCGAGCGCGCTGGTCACCAGTACCCGCGTCGGTGACCCGGAGGAGACGGTGGCCCGCACCACCGGCCGGACCATACCGGACGTCGAGGTCCGCATCGCCGACGACACCGGACAGGACGTCGGGGCGGGCGGGGACGGGGAGATCCTGGTACGCGGTTACAACGTCACCCGCGGCTACTGGGAGGACCCGGAGGCCACCGCCGCGACGATCGACCCCGAGGGCTGGCTGCACACCGGTGACATCGGCCGTCTCGACGCGGACGGCAACCTGGCCGTGGTCGACCGCAAGAAGGAGATGTTCATCGTCGGCGGCTTCAACGCCTACCCCGCCGAGATCGAGAAGCTGCTGCTCGGCTGCGAGGCGATCGCACAGGTCGCGGTGGTCGGTGTCCCCGACGAACGGCTCGGCGAGGTCGGCTGCGCGTTCGTCGTGCCGAAGCCAGGGGCGGACCCGACCGAGCGCGAGGTCATCGCCTGGGCCAGGGAGCACATGGCCAACTTCAAGGTCCCCCGCCGGGTCCGCTTCGTGGCCGGACTCCCGCGCAACGCGAGCCAGAAGGTCCTCAAACACGAGCTGCGCGCCCTTCTCGGAGAGCACTGAGATGGGCGGACCGCTGACCGGCGTCACGGTCGTGACCCTGGAACAGGCCGTCTCGGCCCCCATGTGCACCCGCACGCTCGGCGACTTCGGCGCCCGTGTCATCAAGGTGGAGAACCCTAAGGGCGGTGACTTCGCCCGCCACTACGACGACGTGGTGGGCGGGCTGGCGGCGCACTTCGTGTGGGCCAACCGGGGCAAGGAGTCGGTGGCCCTGAACCTGAAGTCGGAGGCCGGTCTGGCGGTCCTGCACCGGTTGCTGGAACGCGCCGACGTGCTCGTCTCCAACCTCACCCCCGGCACCACGGCGAAGCTCGGCCTGTCCCCCGCCGATCTGGAGGTACGGCACCCCGCGCTGATCGCCGTCGAGATCGACGGGTACGGCCCCGGCGGCCCGCTCTCCCACAAGCGCGCCTACGACATGCTGGTCCAGGCGGAGTCGGGAGCCTGTTCGGTGACCGGCCGCCCCGGCGCCCCCGCGAAACCGGGCCCGCCCGTGGCGGACGTGTGCAGCGGGCTGTACGCGGCGCTGTCGGTACTTGCGCTCCTGTACGGCAGGGGCCGGGGCGGTCCGGCGCCGTCCGTGGCGGTCAGCATGTTCGACACCATGGCCGAGCTGATGGGGTACCCACTGACGTACACCCTGCACTCGGGGATCGAGCAGCAGCCGCTCGGCATGAGCTCGCCCGCCGTCGCGCCCTACGGCGCCTATCCCACCGCCGACGGACAGACCGTCGTCCTGGGCACCACCAACGACGCCGAATGGCAGCGCCTGGCAAGGGAGTTGATCCGCCGCCCGGACCTGGCGGACGACGAGCGGTTCCGTACGAACGCCGGCCGGGTCGAGCACCGTGCGCCGCTGGACGACGCGATCGGTACCTGGTGTGCGCGGCACGACCTGGCGTACGTCCAGGACCGCGCGGACGCCGCCGGGATCGGCAACGCCCGCTACAACACGCCGAAGGACGTCCTGGCCCACGAGCAGCTGACCGCCCGCGACCGCTGGCGGGAGATCGGCACGCCGTCGGGTCCGGTGCCCGCGCTGCTGCCACCGCCCGTCATCTCCGGGTACGACCCGCCGATGGGCGCTGTGCCCGCGCTGGGCGAGCACACGGACGCCGTCCTGGCCGAACTGGGCTTCGAGGAGCGGGAGATCGACGCACTGCGCGCGCAGGGAGCGGTGCGGTGAGCGTGCTGCTGTCGAGCGACGCCGGTGGTGTGCGCACGCTGACCCTCAACCGGCCCCACCGCAGGAACGCCATCGACGCCGAGCTGTGGGAGGCGCTGGCGTCGGCCCTGAGGGAGGCCGGCGACGACACCGCCGTACGGGCGCTCGTCCTCACCGGAGCAGGCGGCGCGTTCTGTTCCGGTGCCGACATCTCGCGGCCGGTGACCGACCGGCATCCGCTGCACCGGATGCGGACGCTCACCGAAGTGACCCTGCTGCTACACGAGTTGCCCTTCCCCACGATCGCCAAGGTGACGGGGGTGGCGGTGGGCGCGGGCTGGAACCTGGCGCTCGGCTGCGACCTGGTGGTGGCCACGCCCGAGGCACGTTTCGCTCAGATCTTCGCGCGCCGCGGCCTGTCGCTGGACTGCGGCGGCTCGTGGCTGCTGCCGAAGCTCGTCGGACTCCAGCAGGCCAAGCGGCTCGCCCTGCTGGCGGAGACGATCGACGCCGCGGAGGCACGGGCGCTGAACCTGGTGACCTGGGTCGTGGCCGCCGACAAGGTGGACGCCTTCGTCGACGACCTGACCGCGCGCCTGGCGGCCGGCGCGCCGGTCGCGCTCGCGCAGACCAAGGCGCTGCTCGACGAGGGCGCCGACCGCACCCTGCGGGACGCGCTGGCGAACGAAGCACGGGCGCAGGCGGTCAACTTCGCCACCGCGGACGTCCGGGAGGCGTTTACCGCGTTCGCCGACAAGCGCGAACCGCTGTTCACCGGCCGCTGGGCGGTACCGAGACGAACGGAGAACGACACATGACGCGGGAAGCGGTGATCGCGGCGGCGGTCCGTACGGCCGTCGGCAGACGGAACGGCGGCCTGGCCGTCGTCCACCCGGCCGACCTGTCCGGGGCGGTGCTGAACGCGCTGGCCGAACGGGCCGGTGTCGATCCGGCGGTCGTCGACGACGTGATCTGGGGCTGTGTGTCCCAGGTCGGCGACCAGTC